>QIFJ01000157.1 GCA_003229755.1 Pseudomonadota bacterium | reverse complement strand
GGCAAAAGGCCCCACCGGGTTGTGATCAACGACAATCTTGTCTGGATCTACACTCCCGGCAGGAACCAGGTAGTACGCCGGGAGATGTCCCTTCAGGAGATGAGAATGGGCCCCATGACCTTCATGAGGAGTCTTGAAGGTCTGGAGGAGCAGTTTAGAGTCTATCCCGGGAGTGATATTCATGAAGGAAAATACTCTCTGGAGCTCTTTCCCATAGACGAGAGGACCTCCTACGAGAAGATCGGCATCCTCGTCTCGGCCCGGACGGGACTGCTGGAGAGGATCCGTATCCATCACCGGCTGGGCAATCTCACCACGATCGAATTTTCGGATATTAAAACCGGCGTCAAACTCTCAGATGATCTCTTTGAATGGGATATACCTGAAGGTACGGAGATTATCGAACCGTAATATAAACTAGTTCCATGTTCCAAGTTCCAGGTTCCAAGGATAATTTAGGTTTAATAAGCAGATAGTCCATCGCCCATAACGAGGCGAGAGAAAACAGGCCAGATACGAGGCCCGACTGACGAGCTAACCGGAGGCGTATATGGCGACATACGTTGAGGATTGGCGAGGAGGGAGAACAAAGTAGGTGGTCTGTTTTCGCCGCCGCATAATCTTATGAAAACCCCCAAAAAAATTGGTGTAGTAAGTCTAAGGCGAGGGAGAATGGGTAAAATGCAAGGCCGCAGTGAGGAGGAAACTGGAGGCGTATATGGGCACATACGTCGAGGATTTCCGACGACCGAGAACGCAGCAGATTGCCCATTATCACCGCCGCATACCCCCAAATGACAAAGATGAAGAAAATAGGCGTAGTAAGTCTGGGCTGTTCGAAGAACTTAGTCGACACAGAGGTAATGCTCGGTCATTTAGTCAACCAGGGCTACCAGATCCTTGAGGATTTCGACCGGGTGGATTGCCTTCTGGTCAATACGTGCGCTTTCCTGTCCGAGGCGGTGACGGAGTCTCTGGATCAGATCGTTGAGCTGGCAAAGCTAAAAGGAGAAGGCAGAGCCGACAGGCTTGTTGTGACGGGATGCATGGTAAGCCGGTACGGTGAGGAGTTGAGGGGGGAAATCCCCGAAATAGACGGCGTCGTTCATCCAGGGAACCTTGAGGGTGTTATTGAGGCTGTAACGGGGGAAAATCCTGTAAAACAGCCCGAGCACGATAAGTTTCCCACACGGCTGAGAAGTTTTCCCTACCACAGAGCCTACCTCAAGATAGGGGAGGGGTGCTCAAACCACTGTTCCTACTGCATGATACCCAGCCTTCGGGGGGAGTTTTCGAGCAGGGAGACCTCCTCGGTTCTTGAGGAGGTTCGGTGGCTCCTCGATCAGGATGTCAGGGAGATAACCCTGGTCTCCCAGGATACCGGAAGATACGGCTTCGATGGCGGGGCAGGCAGCCTTTCAGGACTTTTGAGGGAGGTTCTGAAGGTCCAGGGGGATTACTGGCTCAGGGTTCTTTACATCCATCCATCCAGGGTAGATGAGGGGCTCCTGGATATGATAGCTTCGGATGAGAGGGTCTGCCGGTATCTGGACGTCCCTTTCCAGCACGTCTCGGAGAGGATACTCAGCCTTATGGGAAGAGAGGACGCTCCCGTAGCAGATGATGTACTTGAGCTGGCGCGACGCAGACTGCCCGGTGTCTTTATCAGGTCAACACTCATGACAGGTTTTCCAGGAGAGACGGAAAAGGATTTCGGTGAGCTGCTCCAGTTTGTGAAAAACGCCGGGATCGAGCACCTGGGTGTTTTCGCCTACAGCAGGGAGGAAGGAACACTCGCAGCAGACTTTCCCGGGCAGGTGCCGTCCGGGCTTGCGAAGGAGAGGATGGAAATCCTGCTTGCAGTTCAGGAGGAGGTGTCGGAAGAACGTCTGAAGGTCCTGGTGGGTAAAGATCTTGAAGTTATGATCGAAGGTGCCGACGAAAAAGGAACCTACGGGCGCCACAGGGGGCAGGCTCCGGAGGTTGACGGTGTCGTATACCTGGACCGCCCACAGGTTCTGGGAGATATTGTCGCCGTCAGGATAACCGGCAGTTCAGCCTACGATCTCACTGGGAAGATCCTGGATGAGTGATCAGGAAAAAGTTGTAGATGAAATCGCTGGCAGGGGCCTGTTTGTAGTCCAGAGTCCCAGTGGTGTCAAGGCCACTGTTGACGGGATACTCCTTGCCCGTTTTGTAAAACCCCTGGCAGGATGGCGGGTGGCTGACCTGGGATGCGGCAACGGCATCGTGGGTCTGGTCATTGCCTGCGACAATCCCGGTTGCCGGGTTCTGGGTGTCGAAATTCAAAAAGAGCTGGTTCACCAGGCCGCAGAGGGCGCCAGTTTGAGTAGGCTTTCAAATGTTGACTTTCTCTGCGCCGATCTGAAAAATCCGTCCTGGAAGGAAACTCCGGGAATATGTGACCTGGTAGTCGCCAATCCCCCCTATTACAAATTGGGTTCAGGCAGGCTCAGCCCCGACCCTGCCCGCGCCGGTGCGCGACATGAGATACTTGGCACTGTTGAGGAGTTCGCCCGTGCGGCTTCATGTCTTTTAAAAGACGGTGGGCGGTCTGGCTGGATATACTTGCCTGAACGGATGGATGACCTTATGAAAGCAGTTAAGGAAAGAGGCATGGAACCCGCAAGGCTTCGCAGGGTCTATTCCCGTAGAGACGAACCCCCTGCGTTTATTCTAATGGAAGCAATAAATGGGTCGGCGGTTAGCGGACTGATCGAAGAACCGCCTCTCATGCTTTACAGGGAAGGGAAAGGCAGAGGTTACACGGATGAGGCGAAATTTATTCTTTATGGAGTGTGAATCGAGTTCCAGGTTCCAGGTTATCAGTTGAAAGTTGCAACCAAAAACCCGGCTTTACAAAAAACTTTACCAATATTCCACCAACTAATATGGAGATGATCCCCAATTTCTAATGCTCTAATTTCCAACCATCATATACCCATATTAAATAGAATCAGTGCCAAAATTACGCAGTGCAGTGAAAACCCCCTGTCAAAGCAGTAAAATAAAGGGGTAACGTGTGTCAGCCGAGGAAATATTATTACTAGTTGCGCAAGTTTTGCTCATGGATTTGTCATGTTATATTTACATTCTCTATCCATTTCTATGAAATATCCCCTCCGTATCCTGAAACCTGTTGGTTTCTCACTGATAAAAACCCCTTTTAACTTCTTGAGTTAAGCTCCCTGGAGGATAATCTCCAGTTTTCCCGATCGGCAGATCTCGAACGCGAACCGGTATATGGGAATGAATTTTGCAAAAATCACCAGAATTATCTGGATTTCAAGGGGAACTGAAAGGATGATACGCCTGTGATTGTTTTTCCCTGGTGTGATCACCAATATTGAGGGAGGTATATCATGGGCTGAAATTCCAATACAGGTATATGGAGTGGGTAAAAAGGAACATCAGAAAGTTCATCAAGGCACTTCGGTCAGATTCAGTGAATAAAGTTAAAGAAGGATTCGAACCTTCATCAAAGATTAAATTGAGGATTTATTCTGGTAATTTGCCTTCTTTTAAGGCAGTGTACCGTCAGTTTGACAAATTCGAGATGGAAACACTGTGGAAAGAGAGCCATAGCCCGTTACCCTGAAAAGAAGGGGTAAATAAAAGGATCTGATTATGAGAGCGAAAATTGTTATTCTAATGTTCATATTTGTACTTTCGCCGTTGGCTGTACCCACATACGCGCATGCAATTTCAGCGTCCAGTGTCACCCTGAACTTCATGTGCGCCTGTGGTGCCTGCAATGAGGCCCTGTCTACCTGCGAATGCCCGCAGTCTGACAACTACAGATCAGAAATAGTACAGATGGTGGCAAAGGGATGGTCTGAACAGCGGATCATTGAGGATTTCGTCAACCGCTTCGGTGAATCTATTCTGGTGGTAAATACAGGCGCGGTACCACAGGTATACGGAGGAAATTCTGTACCGACTACCCGCGTCGGGGGATCAAAGTCCAATACCCTGGCCGTCTTCCTGATCGGTTTTGGGGCCGCGACCTTCATTTTCGCCGGCGTAAAATTCTTCAGTTCCTCGAAGACCTCCAGCCAGAGAAGCAGAACCAGCGGATCAAGAAGCAGCGGGTCAAGAAGCAGCGGAAAAAGCAGTTCGAGAAGAAGGACTTCAAAGGAAAGGTCGCGCTCGAGAAGAGACGATGACGAAGATCTCCTCGATGATTGATCCTCAAATTAAGGGATCGTCTGCCAGGAAGCAAATGCGACTCAGTTCTGAGTGACTGAGCGGGATATCCTTATAGGAGAACACCATGGTTACGTTCGGCAGCCTTTCACAGTTACTGGCATTTCTTTTTACTCTGGGCACCATGGCGCTGATACTTCTGGGAATCGTTAAGAACGATATGAGGTTCATCATCAGCAGCCGGAGGGCACTTAACAACGTCACCATTTTTCTGCTTATGGCATCGACAGCGCTCGTGATGCTCTTTGCTTCCGACAATTTTCAGGTGGAATATGTAGCATCCTACTCTGACCGCGCTCTGCCGATCTTCTACAAGCTAACGGCATTCTGGGCCGGCCAGAAGGGTTCCCTGCTTTTCTGGGCCCTGGTTCTCGGACTGATAACGACTTTGGTACTCAGGAACACAAGGCATGACCTTGAAAAAAGAACTACTCCCTACATATATCTGGTTCTTGCCGGGGTTCAGAGCTTTTTTCTATTTCTGCTGGTATCGGTAACCAGTCCCTTCGAGCTTCTGAACTTTATCCCGAAAGACGGTCAAGGGCTCAACCCGATGCTTCAAAATCCTGGGATGATCTTTCATCCTCCGACGCTGTTCTTCGGATACATCGGATTTACAGTGCCTTTTGCTTACGCAGTAGCTGCAATGGTGACGGGTGAGCTGGACGAGTCATGGCTGAAAAAGACCCGGGTCTGGAATGTCCTTTCGTGGGCATTCCTCGCCATTGGCATCATTCTGGGCGGTCAATGGGCTTACGTTGAGCTGGGCTGGGGAGGAATCTGGGCCTGGGATCCTGTGGAGAACGCTTCCTTTATCCCATGGCTGGTTGCGACTGCATTCATCCACACAGCCATCATTCAGGAGAGAAGAAACATAATGAGGGTCTGGAACATGGTGCTCATTGTCCTGACCTTTGTTCTCAGTATCTTCGGAACATATCTTGTGAGAAGCGGTGTTCTTCAATCAGTCCACGATTTCGGCCACACTGGCCTGGGCGGTTATTTTCTGGTGTTCATGGGAGTTGTCCTGTTCGGGGGCATTTACCTTGTAGCGGAAAGCTACTCGGAATTGAGAACATACCATTCCCTCGAGTCATATCTTTCCAGGGAGAGTACCTTTCTGTTCAACAACGTAATCCTTCTGGCCATTGCATTTTCAACGCTGCTGGGAACCCTGTTCCCGTTGATCTCCGAGGTCTTCACAGGTAACAAGATCACTGTCAGTCAGCCATTCTTCAACATGGTTAACATCCCGCTCTTTCTGTTTCTGATCCTGTTAACCGGTCTCTGTCCTCTCATGGGCTGGAGGAAGGCATCACCTGACAACCTGAAGAAAAACTTCATGATCCCTTTCGGAGTGACCGTAACTGGAGCTGTTGTGCTGTTTGCGGCTGGCATCCGAGAGGTTTATCCACTCCTTGCTTTTACCCTGTCCATTTTTGTGGTTGCTACGATATCCAGGGAGTTCTGGACGGGAACCAGGGCAAGGACCAGGATGACCGGGGAACCGATGCCCAAGGCTTTCCCCATGCTTTTATGGAATATGAGAGGGAGATACGGTGGATTTATCGCCCATCTGGGTGTCGTGATCATAGTCATCGGTTTAACGGGGTCAACTGCTTACAAACAGGAGAGTCAGGGCACTCTTACCCGGGGGCAGGTAATTAAAGTGGGTGCATACGCTCTCAGGTACGATGATATGAAAAGATATCAGATCTACAACCGGGATATATACGCCGCGACCCTGTCGGTCTTCAAGAACGGCCGACCGCAGGGTACCATGACTGCCGAGAAGAGGCACTATGTTAACGCCGATGAGCCAACTACGGAAGTAAGCTTGAGGATGAACCTCCTTGAGGATCTTTACGTCACGATGCCGGCAATAGGAAGGAACCAGGAAATTACCCTTCGTGCCGCGGTAAATCCTCTTCTTGCCTGGATCTGGATCGGAAGCTTCGTGATGCTGATCGGTGGTGTGATGGCGGTAATACCCCGGAGGCGGAAAAGGGAGGTCGAAGATGGTTTTGAGTAAATCTTCAAGATTGGCCGCCATGGTGGTCCTGGTGATCATGCTGGTCCCCGCAGCCGGATACAGTATTACCAACTCGGAGATAGAAGCGGAATTCATGTGTACCTGCGGGTGCACAATGCTTCTGAATACGTGTAAATGCGGGGCTGCGGACGAAATGAAGAGTACGATAAACAGTATGATCTCCCAGGGAAAAACCAAGGACGAAATTACAGGGTGGTTCGTTGCGAAATACAGCGAGACGGTACTCGCAGCTCCGACCAGGCGGGGGTTTAACCTTATTGCCTATACTGCCCCGTGGGTGGGTCTGCTTTTTGGCGTAGGTATGGCGGTTGTATTCGTGCGCAGGTGGACTTCTTCAGAGGAGTTCGATGATGAGTTCGATGAAGATTACTTACATGGAGAGGATGCTCTCAGCGATGAAATGCAGAGAAAAATCGACAGTGAACTGGAGCAGGTTGAGGAGGGATAACAGATGATGACCTTGGCTTTTGTGATTGTTGGCCTCGCGGCTCTTTTCTATACGCTGGAACCACTGATGCACGAGAGGTTTGCGTGGGTCGAAGAGGAAAGTGAATTGGAAGAAGAGATTCGAGTGCTTGAGGCCGAAAAGAAGATATACCTCAAGGCTCTGAAAGATATCGACTTTGAGCACGCGTCAGAGAAGATCAACCTTGATGACTACGAGGATCTCAAAGTGCACTATAGAACCAAAGTGGCGTATCTTATGGATTCCATTGAAGAACTGGAACTGGAACTTGAGGATGAAGATGCCCGATACGATGAAGAGAATGAAGATATCCAGCACAATGATGAAGACGAAAGGGTCGTGAAAGAAAACAGGTACGATGAAGAATGATGACTTCGCAAGAAGTTATCAACGCGCCCATTAAGGGGCGCCCAAATCAACAACTTGCATATTACTATCGTGCCCGAGGGTGGGCACCCGGAGCGAAAAGCCGCTTACGGGCTTTTCACGACAAATAACATTAACCTGTGAGGAAAGTGAAAATGACACTTTTCGCTTTCCGCTAAGTAAAAAGCCATGGATGGACTTTTTACGACCATATATAAAAACGGGAGGATGACTGAAAATGGAAGCGATCAGAAGCAGAAAAGAAATGATAGTCATTTCTTTCTTCTGGGCAGTCCTGGTAATTATAGCCGCCATGGCTATGATAAACGGCGTAAAAAGCTTGAAAAATAAGCGAAATCCGGTTCCTGTCCAGAGTGCTGGCAATAATACCGCTGTCAGTCCGGTGAATACTGGAGGAACTGTTCAGTCTGATGAGCAGGAACTTATCAGATATATAGGAGCGAATCCGCGGGATATAGATTCAATAATCAGATTGGGCGATATTTACTACGATAGAAATGAACCAGCCAAAGGGATCGAAATCTTTAAGAAGGCAGAAAAAATCGATCCTGAAAATCTCCATGTACAGACTGACCTGGGAATGCTCTACATGAGAACCCAAAGACCAGATGAGGCCATTGAAAGGTTCGAGAAGGTGTTGAAAATCAAGCCGGGTTTCCTCAATGCGCACTTCTACATGGGTCATATTTACAGATTTGACAAGAATGATAAAGATAAGGCTGTTGAGCATTTTGAGGAGGTTTTGAACAACAACCCCAACACCACCCTGAAAAAAGCAGCACTCCAGCAGATAGAGGAGATGAGGAGATAAAATGTACCCCGAACTGCTGAAAATAGGACCCCTGACGATCCACACATATGGTGTGTTTTTCACCCTTGGCATACTGGGGGCTACTTTCCTCATCGATTATCTGCATCGAAAGGATGGCGGAGAACCGGGAACTGTTCCAGACGTGGCTATTTTCGTTATAGTGGGCGCTATCATCGGCGCAAGGGCTCTTTTTGTCTTCCTTAGCCTCGACTATTACCTGGCTAATCCGCTTCAGATACCAATGATCTGGCGAGGAGGCCTGGTCTTTTACGGCGGCCTCATAGGCGGTTCGGTGGGATTAATAATAGCCGCTCGAGTAAAGGGTCTTGATTTATGGAGATTTACGGATAACGTCGCGCCCGGGCTTGCTTTTGGACACGGTATCGGAAGGTTGGGCTGCTTCTTTGCCGGTGGATGTTACGGTAAACCAACTGACCTGCCATGGGCTGTTACCTTTACCGATCCCCGAGCCCTCACCGGAAATTTTCTTGGAGTTCCGGTTCATCCCGTTCAGATATATTCATTTCTGTTACTGATGATCCTTACGGTTATTCTCCTGTGGATCCGTTCAAGATCCGGGTTTCACGGCCAGGCAATAGCTGCTTACGGGATGATGTACGGGATATTGCGCTTCAACATGGAGTTCTTAAGGGGAGATCCCAGGGGCTTTATGGTTATCTCAGGTGTAACTCTTTCCACAAGCCAGGTTATCAGTTTGATAGTAGTTCCTCTTGCCATTGCAGCCTATATTATCCTCTCCCGCCGTGGAAAGATCAGGTCGACGGCAGGGTTGGATAGCAGCCCTGCCTAGCGGGATTGCGCGGACAACTGCTCTGCTGATCAGCCTGGATCAGGCTTGCCCTGTTTTTTATGGTGTTCCGTGGTTGTCTTGGGCATCTCCGGTGGGTTGCAGCAGTCAACGGGGTCCGTGGGATTGGCCGCAACGGAGTCTTCCTTCAGATCACCGAGCGTCTTCTTGACGCTCTTGCCGATTTTCTTCCATAATCCCTTTTCTTCTTTAGGTTCCATTTTAGCTTCCATGACTTGCCTCCTTCATTGCGACTTCTGCCCGGTTAACTTGAAACGAAATAATATTATCTGGCTTTCTGTAAAAGAATAGCAATAAATGGATATGTTTGCAAGTGTTTGCTTCTCATGCCATGGGGGGGTATAGTATAAATTATACAGGTGGTAATTAGGGGGGATGGTAGAGTAGCGGAAATTGGATCAATTCATCGTAAAAAAAATAAGAGCCTTGAACACAGTTCAGCCGCTTTCAGGCTGCTGGAACCTTTTTACAACTTAACGGCGTGAAAGGAGAAGAGAAATGAATGCGAAACTGAAACCTGGCGCACTTGCCGCCGCCGGGGCGATAGTAGCTGTTGCGGTGATGTTACTACTTGGAATTTTCGGGAACCTTGGGATCTACAGCGGAGCTGTTGAGATGATGATGAAGTGGCACATATTCTTCTCCCTGTCTCTGATGGGTATAATAGGCGGCATGGTAGAGGCAGCGGTCATCAGCTTTGTGCTTTTGTATTTATTCGCATGGATATACAACAGGCTTTAATGATTCCAGAAAGGTCCGGGTTTTCCGGATTCATCCGCAACTAACATTATTGTTGGAGTTGGCCTCGTCATCAGGTATTTTATGATGGAGAAGGGAGGTATGTCTGGCACTTGGCGATGATTAAAAGCTTCCATGGCTAATATCCCGTACTATATGGCCTATGCTGCCGGGGTCCTGTCATTCCTCTCGCCATGCTGTCTGGCCCTTTTCCCGTCTTACATCTCCTTTATCACAGGTAGCTCATTCGACACACTCATCTCCCACGAGAACAAGAGGGAGGTCATCGGGGTGACAATGACGAACTCCGTTGCCTTTATCCTTGGTTTTTCCGTTCTCTTTATGCTCCTTGGCGCCATGGCATCCTGGATCGGGCAGCTTTTTTTGCAATACCGGCTGTGGATAAGGATCACCGGGGGAATTGTCATTATTGTTTTCGCTCTTTTTACCGTAGGGACCCTGCATGTCGGGTTCCTCTCAAAGGATGTCAGGTACCACTTTCACAAGAAACCGGCTGGCTTTCTGGGAAGTTTTCTGGTGGGGTTGGGTTTTGCCGCAGGCTGGATACCGTGCTCCGGTCCTATCCTGTCCTCCATTCTTCTGTATGCCACTTCGGAAGCTTCAGCTGCTTACGGTACAAAACTGCTGGCTGTATACTCAATGGGACTGGGGACGCCCTTTCTCGTTTTGGGACTGTTCTTCAACTATTTTCTCAGTCACATGAAATTCCTGAGTCGCCACCAGAAGATCTTCGTCTACCTGAACGCCATGATAATGGTCCTTTTCGGCATACTTCTAGTGACCGGCAAGAGTGCAATTATTATCAACTGGATGCCCAATCTCGGTATTGAGTTCTGATCCTGGTGCCTTTAATAGATGTGCTCCGAACATGAAATCATCAAATATTTCCTTACTTGCAAAGCTTGTTACAGTGGAAGTGTTATACTTTAAGTGAAGAGGGCAAATAGAATCAGAATTGGAACCTTAACCAGGATTTGTTACAGCGATAAAGACATTATTCATGCAGCACAGAAATAAAGCAGTTATTTTTAAACGGAAAGGCGGTTTACTATGCGCGCATTTCTTCCTTTTTTGATTTTTCAATTGGCAATGGTTCCGGGCTTGGCCCTCGCTTCTCACGGACCTCCAAATCGTGTCCTTTTCGAAAAAAACTCGCTCTATCAATACATAAGGGTCGAGGAAAACCCGGAGAAGAGGGAAAGATATATTCTGGTCAACACAAATGGAAAAGGCCCGGGGAGAGGAATACAGGGTGGAGTTTCTATCGACGATCCGGAAAAGCTCCTGTTCGAATATTATCGGATGGCTTTCACATCCCTTGCTTTTGTAGATAAGGAGCCTGAAGATGTACTCTTTATAGGTTTAGGGGCCGGAGCAATGCCGAAATATTTTTATAAATATTACCGTGATGCCAATATTGATATTGTCGAAATAGACCCTGACATACTTGATATCGCAAAAAAATACTTTTATTTCAGTGAAGCGAAAAACATGAAAGTGCACATCTCAGATGGGAGGGTTTTTTTAAAAAGAACCTCTAAAAAATATGACATAATCTTTCTTGATGCATACAGGGGTGACAGCATCCCGTTCCACCTGACGACCAGGGAGTTTCTGGAAGAGGTCAAACTGAAACTGAAAAAGGGGGGAGTCGTCGTATCGAACATCGTCGCGGAATCAAAAAACAAGTATTTCTGGTCAATGATAAAGACCTACTTGAAAGAGTTTCCCCAACTCAGCGTTTTTCGCGGTGAGAATTCGATGAATTATATTTTTGTATCCCCAACGAACATCCCGGAGAAAGAGGCGAACGTCGTTCTGGCGCAAGCTGAAGAGATCCGGACTGCCAAAGGAATAGATTTATCTCAGATAGTTACATGGTCGTGGGATTACCAGAAAAACAACAGCAAAATATATCGTGTGCGAGTCCTTACGGATGATTTTGCTCCCGTGAATCTCTTACAGCAAATGGAAATGAAAAACTAGTATTCTTTCAGAGGTGCACGATGATATATGTTATCGTTTTTCTCGGCGGCGCGATGGTTATGTCCTTTGAGATCCTCGGCAGCCGAGTGCTTGCCCCTAATTTCGGCAATTCCGTCTTTGTGTGGGGAAGTCTCATCAGCGTTTTTCTGGCAGGGCTATCGGCCGGTTATTTTTTTGGGGGAAAGGTTGCGGATATCAGACCGTCGTTGAAGAAACTGGCGTTTATCATAATAATTCCGGGTATTTTCTACATTACTTTTCCACTCTACAGTACCGGGATATCCAATTGGGTATTTACGCTGGATCTGGGTATCAGATCGGGCCCCCTGCTTGTATCGATGCTCCTGTTTTTCATCCCCTCCGTATTTCTCGGAGCCATAAGCCCTTATACAGCGAAGCTTATGATCATAAGCCTGCACACATCCGGGTCGACCATCGGTACCCTCTACGCCCTCTCAACTCTCGGGAGCATTATCGGAACGCTTCTTACTTCTTTTTATCTCATCACCATAGCGGGAGTTAAGGTCCTGATCATGGCAGAAGGTATTATATTGATAATCATTTCACTGCCGCTCCTCTTTCTGAATTTAAAACCTGCCTAGAGAGATGCCGAGCTGGTGGAAAGCGGGATCGCCTCCAGATGAAAGGTCCAGGATCGTGATGCGTGACGCGTAATGCGTGGTGTGTAAAACAGGCTATAGGCTATAGGCGGCAGGCTGCAGGTTTAACAAAACTATCAACTGACAACCAACAACTCTAATTTCCAATTTCCATTTTCCAATGTCTGAATGTTCTAATCTCAATCTCCAATTTCCAATTTCTAATACTCTACATCGACACTTCGTTATACATGTACCACTCAGAATTACAGGACTTCCATGGCTTTTTCGGCCGCCGAACGCCCTTCCTCAATAGCGACAACCCAGTTCTGATGTCCGTTCAGCTCGGAATGCCCGAAAGCGATGCGGCCGAAACGCTCCCAGATAACGTCCCGCGGAGCAGGCCTGCCGTTTCGTCCGAAGTAGAAACCCGGCTGCGGGTTGATGTAGGCGTTGACCCAGCGGTTCAGGATAATGCCGGCTATATCCCTTTTCGGATCAAATCCCACGCTGCCGAAAAGCCGGTTCATCTGTTCTATGATCTGCTGTTCGTAGTCCCGGTAGCTGGTAGACAGGATCTCCTTCCGCCCTTTTGCTCCCTGCTCCTGCACGGGAAGGCCGGGATAGTGCAGCGGCACGTAGAAGGTCAGGACTACAGGTTTGTCCGGGTGCAGCGGCTGTCGGTAGTCACCGACGATCATAGGCTTGCGAATGTTGCACGAAAATCCGAAACCATCGAACCACCGGCAGCCTGTCAAACCAAGCTTGTAAAGGAAGCGCCAGTTAGTAAGCGCCACGTTAACTACTAAAACAGGAGAGTAGAAAAATTTTTCATAAGCACCTTTATACTTATCGGGTAAATCCTTTACGATATGACGGGTAGTCCAGCTGGCGGAAGCCATGGTTACAGCGTTGGCCTTCAACCGATATGCCTGCCCGTTCTTTACATAGGTAACCAGCACATGACCGGAACTTTCCGGTGAGCCGGCATGCTCCACTCTGGCTACAGTTGCCCTTAATCTCATCCTCACGTCGTTTGCGGGGCTGTCTAATGCACCCAGGTTAACCGGACGGTTAAGTATGTCATTGAATGAATAGCTGCCGTCGATAGCGCCGGGAATGAGGGCTTTTACAAGGTAGCGTGTAAAGCCGTCATTTCCACCGGGGAAAGAATGCCAGTCGGTTTCATCCAGCCGTCTCGTTCCCGTCCACCTTCCGAAACCTTTGAATCCGGGCATCCCTATCTGGTATGCGCCGTAAGCGGAAATAGCGTCGGAGCCAAGACCGAGAGCGCTGGCGATGATGGGATTTGCGAATTCGGGTACCTCGGAACTCAAACCTACGGTTTTTTCCAGGTATTCACTGTAGGTCATCGTGTCGAGCCACTGCTGGAAATCTGCGCGACGGTAATACCTTTTTTCAGTGTTTCTCCAGGTGAGAAAATCCCTTTTCACCTTGCGGGAATAAGGTGCTTTTTTCAGCCTCTTCCCCCATGGATCGATGACCCAGTAAGGTGATTCTCCCTGGTCAAAGAAGAATCCAACACTGGGTGAAATATCCTGCCACAGCATGAAGCCGTAACTCGTACGGTCCAGGGGCAGCCGGTCAAGCTCCGGACTCAGCTCCTGATAGGAAAATGTGCGCGGTATCTTCAGATCCGAAAATACCTCATTCTCAACGGTGCCCTCACGGTTCACGACTGCGAAGGAATTGGAGGCCTGCGGGCCTGTCAGTTTGTACCCGTTGACCATGAATTCATTCCTTTTGGCATGACCGCCGAAGATGGGATGGTTTTCGAGGATGAGACATTTTTGCCCGCTGCGTGCGTCTTTCCTGAACTGGTAAGCGGCGCTCAGGCCGCTCAGACCGCCGCCTACTACTACCAGGTCGAAGGTTTCCCCCGTATCGATCACGTTGTTCTGAGGCAGGTCGTATTGGCCCTGTTGAATCTTTTTTAATATGCGGATGATCTCCTCAGTATTTCCGTGTGAGGCAGCATAGTCGCCGACACCCCCGTAACCGTACCACGATTGTGCCTGCGCTAATAACCTTGCCGGTGCAGGCAATTCCAGCAGCAGAGCCCCCGTACCGAGAAGTACGGCGTTCAAAAAGTCCCTGCGTGTAATATTCAGATTGCGATCAGACATGCATATCTCCCTTTGTGAAAGTTGGTGGACTCTCAAAAAGTCCGATAGCGACTTTATACAAGGGAATCAAAGTCTGCTTTCTTCAAGAAAGCAGACTTTGGTCATAGCTCCTTACAGTGTAACCGAGAATGCTGGAACCTGTTTCACGAAAGTGTAACATTGTTAGGGTCGCAAAAAGTCCACTTTTTGCTCCTCGGGAAGGGAAAAGCGTCGTTTTCCCTTCCCTCACGAATCCATAACTATATATTAAGGTTATGGATTCGGGCGCCCATGGTCGGGCGCGATTGTAATGCGGTGCAAGTCTTTGATTTGGGCGCCTCTCAACGGGCACTATGGCTGGAATAGGGTTTGTTTGTCGACGATTCCTTGCAAAGGAAAGTAGATTTATATAATCTTGTTTAATGAAGCCATCAGGTACTTTGAAAGTAAAAACATGGTACGGTCTTTCAACGACAGTAAAGTTGTTCGGCACGGCCTGGGCGAGCATAGGCCCTCTCCCTCCGCATCCGCAGCTTGTGAACATTGTCCTGAGAATTGGGCTTTCCAGAGAGAATTCCGTGCACCTGCAGCTTCTTCATGAAACGGGGCACCTGCAAACCCTGCCGATCCTGGTTGTCCCGGGCGTTCTCTTCTATTACCTGTCGCTTCCTCTGTTCCCGGCTGTGATCGGACTACTGGTAATTTCCGAGATCCTGGCCGAAGCCTATGTCATGGTAAAAGAGGGCAAAAACTATTTCAGGATCTATAGATCGTTGGGGAGATAGGGCCTTTTTCAGGCGGTTGCCCTCCTCAGCTCCAGGATGTGCCGCCTTGCAGCCATAGCGGCTTTTGCGCCCTCCCCGGAAGCTATTATTATCCTTTTCCCATAGGCGTTCGTGACGTCTCCGGCCGCAAAAAGGCCGGGCCGGGACGTTGAACAGTCGGAGCCTATGACGATCTCACCTTTTTCGTTGAGCTCCACAAGATCTGACACCAGATGGGAGTTCGGCGTCAGCCCGATGGCGATGAACACACCTTTTACGGGGATTTCATGGGGCTCCATCCCGGCCATTTTTCTCAAGGTGATACTCGAGACCGTTTTCCCCCCCTTCAACCCAACAACCTTGTGCCCCTCGTAAATGTGCAGGTTAGTGCACAGGTTTATCCGGTCAATTATCACTTTGTCCGCAGTAAGCTTGCCATCGCTGATGAGGTGAATGTTCCTGGCCACCATTTTCAAGTTTTCGACGAGCTGCAACGCCGAGTTCCCCCCTCCCACTACCGCGGCATCCTCCCCCTGTACAAAAGACAGGTCCTGAATGTTTCCGTAAAAAACCCCTTTTCTTTGAAACTCCTCTTCACCTGGCACGTTCAGCTTCCGTCTGGTCATCCCGGAACCAACGATTAATACCCTGGAAGAATACTTGTTCAGGTCCGATGTTGTAACACTAAACCCGTCTTGAACCACCTCGATCATTTCCACTTCGTTGATAAGGTGGTCTATGTAATGCGAATGTATGAGCTGATATTGAAATTTCTCGATCAGTTCAGGTCCCGTTATAAAGTCATATCCCATATAGTTCTCTACTTTAGTGCTGTCAATGGCCTGCCCCCCGAGGTCTCTGGTTATCAGGAAGGCATCCATCTTGAGCTGGGCCGCGTAGACGGCCGCTGTAAGCCCCGCGGGGCCTCCGCCGATGATGATGAGATCATATGAAGTGCGTGGGAATTTACATACAGTCTCTTTCAGGAATTTGTCCCTGCACCCTTCAGAACAGAAATAGTATACGATACCGTCGCACTCAGATGAAGGAGCGGTCTTTTCATCAACATCCATGTTACATATGGGGTCTTTTTTCACAATTGTTCCCTTTCACGACCGTGTGGAATTAAAGTTCATCTCCCAATTAGTTGGTGAGATTTATTTATTGTATTCATCTGTATTCATCAGGCCGGATTTCTGGGTGTAATCACTCGCCTTCGCAACCCCCTCTTAGCTTCGCTTCGTGATTCACCAAAACCCCGGCCTGATATATATTTTTTCATTCAGGGTTCGGGCCAGGGTTCCAGCAAAAGGCCCTGAAGCAGAGGTAAAAAGGGGGCTCTGAAGGCGAAGGGGTTTTTGCTGGAACCCTGGCAAAGCTCAACTGCCAAGTGTCATCTGAACCGTAACATAAAGTATAGCAAGTATAAAATATCCAGCACAAGCTGTGCTTTAGCACCTCTTCCTGGCCAAAGGGGGCCTTCTCTTCAGGACAATAATTGCCGAGCTCAACGCTAAAAAGATATATATTAACAATGTTTTGGTTGACATACCCTGGGGGGCTATGGTATGTTCTAAGCAGAAGAGATGATAATTGCCTGAGCAAGCGGAGGGTAAATATGCATGCATCACAAATGGCGCATATGCACGAATCACAGATAGCACGTCTTAACAGGATCGAAGGGCAGATTAGAGGGATCAAGAAGATGATCAATGATGGCCGTTACTGCGTTGATACGCTGACGCAGATCCGATCGGCATCCAGGGCTCTTGCAAAGGTGAAGCATAACATCTTCAGAGCTCACCTGGAGGCCTGTGTACATGATTCCCTGTCGGGCGGCGATCCATCGGACAGAAGTGCGAAGATGAACGAAATTGTCGAGCTTTTGTCCACGTTCAGGTGACCCGGGTATCTCAGGAGGAAAAGAATGACGTCTGGAAACTTTATTACACTGGCATTGATCATTGGGTTTGGATACATGATGTTCAAGGGTGGCGGCTGTTGCGGATCCCATGGGGGACATAAAAAGGATCATGAAGGTCATGAAGAGGGAAAAGACGAAAAACCGGAAATAGGTCCGGGTGAAAACAAAGTGGAGCAAAAATAGCTACTGTCGTCCGGCATATGTGAATCTGTCGGAACATTTCCGAAAACGCGAACTACGGGAGGATAAGAATGGCTACTAAAATAATCGGATTGGCTGTACTGCTTGTGATCGGTTACATGATATTTCGGCCTCGGCACAGAACCGGCATGCAGGAGGAACACAGCGGGCACGGAGAACCTATTAAAGATGTAAGCCCTCATGCTGGACATGGTGGGCATGGCGGCAAGGTTGATAAAAGTAGCAGGAAGGCCGGAGGCGGCAGGAAAACCGGAGGTGGTTGCTGCGGTTGATAAGATAGATTAGAGATTGAAAATTAGAAGCAATAGAAGCTATAATTAAATAGTTGTTAGTTATCAGTTGTTGGTTGTTGGTTGGTAATTTTGACTGAAACCAGTAATATGTGGTGTTGCGCCTGAAGCCGGATTTCACTGATCACCGGCAACCAGTTACTGATCGCGCATCACGATTAAAACTTTGAAGGTGGATAACTTCGCAAAAAGCCGTGGATGGACTTTTTACGATCCTGTAAACCTTTAACGTCGAAAAGGAAAGTGAGCGACAAATGGCTATCGATCCAGTATGCAACATGGAAGTTGATGAAAAAACCGCCCTTTCAGATGAGAAGGACGGAGAGACTTATTACTTCTGCAGTCCCGGATGTCGTGATGAGTTTCTTAAGCCTGAGTTCCAGGTTTCAGGTACCAAGTTTCAGGTTGAATCTGCAATAGATGCTGAACAACCAGAAACCAGAAACCAGAAACCAGAAACTAGCACCACCGTGTCCATAGGCATTACCGGTATGCACTGCTCTGCGTGCGCGGTTCAGATTCAAAAATCCCTGAAGAAACTGGATGGAGTTTCAGAAGCCAACGTCAACTACTCATCCGAGGCGACAACAGTTAAATTCGATCCATCGAAGTTGTCCACAGCCGACCTTGAGAAGGCTGTCAAGGACGCGGGCTACACTCCCCACCTTCGCGAGCAGCCCGGAAAAAGCACCACTATAGGTATTACCGGTATGCACTGTGCCTCATGCGCAGGGACGATTGAAAAATCCCTGAGGAAACTGGATGGAGTTTCAGAAGCCAACGTCAATTTCGCCGCGGAAACCGCCACTGTTCGATTTAACCAGGATACTGTCAGTCTCTCTGATATGGAAAAAGCGGTGAGTGATGCTGGATATAAATCGTACATCAGGGATGAGGAATCAGGTCAGCTGGATCTTAAGGTCGTGGGAATGGATAACCCCCACTGCCTGGGGACTGTTGACGGAGCTTTAAATCGTCTTTCCGGTATCACCTCCAAGGAGCTGTTCGTTAACGAGAAGGCGAAGATCAGCTTTGATCCTTTAGTGATCTCACGCGGTGAAATACTTCAGACTATCCGCGATGCAGGCTATACACCTGTTGAGGAATCCGAAGATGCCCTGGACAGGGAAAAGGAAGCAAGAGAAAAGGAGATTAAAACTCTCAAGATAAAAGTCATTATATCAACCCTCCTGGGGATCCCACTCGTCTATCTTACGATGGGACCTTATGTCGGCATTCCCGTACCCCACATTCCCGCCAGACAGGAAACTCTTATCCAGCTCTTTCTGTCTACCCCGATATTGCTGATAAGCTATCAGTTCTACACACGGGGATACCTGACTGTAGTTAGAAACCGCATGGCTACTATGGATACTCTTGTAGCCCTTGGCACCGGCACTGCCTGGCTTTACAGCGTTGCCGTGATGATTGCCATTTGGGCCGGGATAGACGGGTATTCCACTGAAAATTTATATTTTGAGGTAGCAGGACTCCTCATCGTCTTCATATTAATCGGCAAATATCTGGAGGCAATAGCAAAGGGCAAAACTTCAGAGGCCATCAAAGCCCTGATGGGACTCCAGCCCAAGACAGCTTTGGTAGTAAGAGACGGCAGGGAGATAGAGATTCCCATCGAAGAAGTGCGTGTTAATGATGAGGTCATTGTAAAGCCTGGTCAGAAGATACCCGTAGATGGAATTATTATTGACGGACATTCAGCCATAGACGAATCGATGCTTACAGGGGAGAGCATGCCAGTTGATAAGACTGTCGGTGACGAAGTTGTCGGAGCATCTTTTAACAAGACCGGTTCATTCAGGTTCAGGGCTACCAAAGTCGGTAAAGACACGGCCCTCTCGCAGATAATAAAGCTGGTAGAAGAAGCGCAGGGTTCCAAAGCCCCTATCCAGGCGCTGGCGGACCTGCTCTCGGCATACTTCGTCCCCGCTGTGGTGATTATAGCAGTGCTCTCCTTCGGAATCTGGATACTGGCAGGAAAGAGCTTTATCTTCGCCTTATCCATTTTCATCGCTGTCCTTATTATCGCATGTCCCTGTGCTCTTGGGCTGGCTACACCAACTGCTGTGATGGTGGGCACCGGACTTGGGGCGGAAAACGGCATACTGATAAAGAGCGCTGAGGCGCTTCAGACAGCTCACCAGATCGACACTGTTATTTTCGACAAGACCGGGACCCTCACAAAGGGCGAGCCGGATCTCACTGATATATTATCCTTTGGCAGTTGGGAAGATGACCGGATGCTTGCCATGGCCGCTTCAGTGGAGAAGAACTCTGAACATCCCCTCGGAGAGGCGATCGTCAGGGGAGCTGAACAAAGAAGCCTCGAACTGCTGCCCACGGAAAAATTTCATTCCATCACGGGTAAAGGCGTTGAGGGTACAGTTGATGGCCAAAGTGTGGTTATCGCAAACCGCGCCCAGTTCGCGGATATGGGTCTGAGCGTTGAAAATATTGAAAGCGCGATGGTAGAGCTCGAAAACCAGGGCAAGACAGCAATGATCGTGAGTATAAACGGTGAAGTAACAGGAATCCTGGCTGTGGCCGATACCTTGAAGGAACACTCCAAAGAAGCAGTCGGGGTCCTTCAGAAAATGGGCAAGGAAGTGATCATGATCACCGGTGACAACAGAAGGACCGGTGAGGCGATAGGTACGCAGGTTGGAATAACCCACGTCCTTTCCGAAGTGCTTCCACAGGACAAGTCCGAAGAGGTGAAGAAACTGCAGGATGATGGACTTAAAGTAGCCATGGTTGGGGACGGCATCAACGACGCGCCGGCTCTGATGCAGTCGAATATCGGGATCGCTATCGGCAGCGGCACCGACGTAGCCATAGAATCTGCAGATATCGTCCTGATCAAGGATGATATACGCGATGTTGTGATGGCCATGGACCTCTCCAGGTACTCCATGTGGAAGATAAAGCAGAATTTCTTCTGGGCCCTTATCTACAATTCGCTTGGTATCCCAATTGCTGCGGGAATCCTCTATCCGTTCACTGGATTTCTACTCAGTCCCCTGATTGCAGGTGCTGCAATGGCTTTCAGCTCTGTGTCAGTTGTCTCGAACTCACTTCTGATGAAGCGTTACAAGCGAAAAATCTGATTAGAGCATTAGAAATTAGAATATTAGAGCATTAGACATTGGAAAATGGAGATTGGAAATTAGAAAATTAGATATTCTATATTAGATTGATTAGAATTCACCAATCACCAATCACCAATCACCAATCACCAATCACTAATCACCAATTACTAATTACGCGTTACGAAAGTGAGAGTGGAGTATCTATTTGGAGTATCTATTCAACGTGAGGGGAAGACTACAACCGGAGGAAAAAATGAAAACCAGAAAAACAGTAATAGGAACCATGATCGTTGCATTGGTTATCGCCGGCGGATTCGGTCTCGCCTGGGCCCGCATGGGCAACGGCTACAGTGGAACCGGTGGTTATGGTCATATGGGAGACTACGGTCACATGGGCTCCGGGGCCACAGGCGAGGATCAGCCATGCGGGGGGAGCGATGTTGAGTCTAGCGTTCAGATCAACAAGGAGGAGGCCAGAGGCATGATCTCCTTCCAGCTTCGAAGGTCTAATCCCAATCTGAAGGTGGGCAAGATCGCGGAGAAGGAGGAGGGCTTCGAGGTCACCATC
>QIFJ01000164.1 GCA_003229755.1 Pseudomonadota bacterium | reverse complement strand
CCACTTCCGGCAGGACGGACCTCATTCTTCTTGATCTCGCAGCAGGAGTAAATATACCCCCGAAGAAAGTGTTCATGTATTTTCACTGGCTCCGCCTCTCACCGTCCAAGACTGCCCTCTTTCGCAAGGTCGCCCGGCGCTATCCGCATATCGAGGTACTTGGTCCAACAGAGACAGTTGTAAGGGATCTGAAGAATTGCGGTTTTTCCCGGGCTTTCGTTGTTCCTTATCCCATCAGCGCTCGCAGGGCAGCCTTGCCCTCTGACGAGTTTTCCGGCCTTCTGTTCGCGGGTGCTGCCAGAAAAGATAAAGGATTCGGCCTGATCGTAGACCTTGTTGAGATGCTGTCAACAAGTCATGACCAGATACACATTAAAGTTCAGACTTCGCCCGACCATTATAATCGCCACGACAGGGAAACAAATGAGGATCTGGAAAGGTTAAGGAACATCGGATACCCATGGCTGGAGGAGTTTCCTGAGACATTGAGCGAGAACGCCTACGAGGGGATCTTTAAGGGAGCTATTTGCCTGCAGCCCTACGACCGCGAAGATTTTATAGACAGGATCAGCGGCGTGACTCTGGATTCGCTGTCCATGGGCTGCCCTGTTATAGTACCCTCAGGCACCTGGATGGCAGACACTGTCCGACGTTTCGAAGCAGGGATCGCTGTGGATGATCTTTCCGCAGGATCTCTGATGGAAGCTGTGGAGGTTGTCCGGGCGAATTACAGTTTGTATTCGGCACGCGCCACTGCGGCGGGCACTGTTTTGCGGCAGGAGCTCAGTTCTGATCATCTTCTGTTATACCTGACTGCGGATGAACCGCCCGGTGGTTAAACACCGCCCGGTGGAAAGATAAGAAAGAGAGGCGCTACGTACATGGAGGAGCGGTGGCTTGTGGTCTCTTACTTCACGGGGGTGGACGGAATGGCTGCTTCGATCCATGCTGACATGCGGATAAAGGAACTGCTGTCAAGGTCTGTTGAAGTCCGGGTTCTGTCTTCCATGGCCGCGAAAAGTGACCATGGCCTTGTCAGGCGTGTTATCTCACTATTTCCGTCCGGGATCCGCTTCGAGGTCCGGCATGTCTTCAGAAAGAGAAAAAGAAATGCTGTAAACATTCTATTAAAGTCCCTTTTCATTCTCTTGCTATTTCCCTTTTATGCCCTTGAAAAGATCTTTTTGCGCTTTGATCCCACCTGGTCGTGGTATCTTTCCGCTTCCAGGGAAGGTAGAAAAATTGCCCGGGAATTCCGCCCGGAAGTTGTCTATTCCACTGGTGGGCCGGCAAGTGCCCATCTGGTTGCCTGGGCGGTAAAAAAGGCCAGCGGTGCAAAGTGGATCGCCGAATTTCAGGATCCCATACTGCACCCCACCACATACAGGAGCGATCCAGAGAGAAAACATTTTATCAGGATCGAGGATTCCGTCGCGCAACATGCTGATGCCGCTGTATACGTTACCGAGGGAGCCAGGAAGAGAGCCCGGGACAGGGTCAGCTTTAAAGGAAGGACGGCAGTCATCTATCCTGGTGCACCATCCGCTCAGGCAATTCATACGAATGTTCCTCAGGACAATGGAATTATCATTGCTCACATTGGCACACTGGCAGGGACGAGGAACCTTGATGCGATGATCACAGGTATGGATCTCTTGAGAGAACGGGACCCTGATTCCGAGTCCCTGATAAAGGTTATGCAATACGGTTTTACTTCAAGGGAAGTAATAACGAGTTCTGGACCGGCCGGGGACCGGATAGTGTTCGCGGGAAGGGTTCCCCATGATGAGGCCCTCACTAAAATGGGGGATGCCCACGTTCTCCTTCTGATCCAGAACGCCGATGATGTTTCGCGGGAAACTATCCCCTCAAAAGTTTACGAGTATCTTCTGACCGGGAAGCTGGTTCTGGGTCTGGTATTTCGGAACCCTGAACTTACCAGCATCCTGAGGTCCCACGGTCACCTTTCAGCCGAAATAGAGGATCCATCCTCTATCGCCTCCGCTCTGATGAAGATAGTCGAAGATTTCAGGGAAGGTAAATTAACGGAACCAGCGGGAGCTGAGCCCTCGATCACCCTTTCTTCTTCCGTGGATCGATTGATGGAACTTGTCCGATGAGTTTCGGGAGTGACCGGTTTCATGCTGTCATCAGCCTTGCTTTATGGGGGAAAGGGCATTAACGGGCCGATGGTCAACCCCAGACTGCATATTCTGTTTATAGCCGCGATATTCCTGTTAAGCGTATTGACTATGGGAAGTGTCCATGAGTGGGCGGAGGATGAACCCTACTATATGATCGCCGCTGATCATATGGAACAGGGAGGATCGCTCCTCACCCCAACCTACGCAGACGGTTCGCCCAGGTTTCCCAAGCCCATCTTCTTCTACTGGCTAGTACTTCTTTCCTACAAGGTCTTTGGTATGAGCCTCTTCGCTTCCAGAGTTCCGGCACTTGTTTCGGCGGCGATCGCCCTGTACTTCACCTTCAGGTTAACCAGCGAGAGGGGAGTCCGGCCCCTCGAAGGATTTACGGCTGTCTATATTCTGGCAAGCCTCTACCTCTTCTACTTTCACGGAAAGGTGAGTATCACCGACATGACCATGACGGCCGCTATGATAGCGGGGTTCTGTCTCGTTTCAGAATTTCTACAGGGCAAGGGAAGTAATGGCAGTTTCTATACAGCAGCATTTGCCTTCGGCCTTGCCGGTTTAACAAAAGGTCCCGTTGCTCTGGTGCTGGCCGTGCTGACAATGGTACCCCTGTTACTGGCAGGCAGGAAGAGGGAATACAGGATACCATCAACTGGGCAGATCCTTCTCGCCATCCTGATAATGTCTGCAGTAACCGGATGGTGGTACGTGTATATGGGAATTCGATTCTGGCCTGTTTTTCTGGAGGACCAGCTGGGTAACGAAGTTGTAAGGCGGATGGACGGTTTCTTCTGGGTAAGGCTGAAAAACACATTGTGGTATATCCGGAGGCTTACCGAATCCGGATATCCGTGGACCCTGCTGGTTATTTTTATTGCTGCCATGAGGATCTCACCTGCCAAAAGCAGGGCTCCTCGTTTGATATCCTGGTGCGGTCTGGCGACTACGCTGTTTTTTTACGGCCTGCTTATCGACACAAAGCGAACCAGGTATATGGTTCCGGCCCTGCCGTTCGTAGCCATTATTCTTTCTGACTATCTGGTAGCTGGTTTCAAGTCCCTGAAGCTTGAATCAACAGTGAAAAGGGCACTTAAGGCAATGATGGCCTTTGCCTTTGCTGTTTTCATAATACTGAGTGTCATCCTGCTTGCGGCCGTACGGCTTGACGCAACGGTGAGCCTTTATGTAATGGTGGGTATATACATAATATGTTGTGCCGGCCTGATGTTTCTTCTACAGAATCCGGGGCTGCAGGCGCATCCGGAGGCATTAACTGCAGTGGTATCAGTGGGAATGGTACTTACGTTTACTTTTTCAACCCTGATCTTTCAGGGAACGCTCAAGAGAAGTCCCATGGCCGACCTTGCCAAGGAGACTTACCGTCTTCCGGCAGGCTCAAGATTAAGTTACTCTGCCTTAAGGAGAGATCTGTTTTCAGGGACCCTTTACTTTTTCGGAAATCGTGCCGTAATGGCAGCCAGGGATGATAACAGGGATATAACTCATAAGGTTGTGACCGAAGAAGAAATGGAGAGCCTCGAGGGGACTCCTGTGATAGTAGCTGCTTCCTTCAACTACTCGAGGGGGAAAAATGTGAGCATTCCTGAATCAATGAGGAACGGAGATCTTCTCAGAAGGCTTCCGAGGGATAACTACTACCTGATTCGTGTTCCATAATGAAGTTGAGGATAATCCACACAGAGTCCCAGATGGAGTTTGGCGGACAGGAGATCGGCACTGTCAGGGAGGCGAAGTACCTGTTGGAGACTGGCCATGATGTCGTTATAGCCTGCCAGCCGGGCAGCAGGATCTCCGAAAGATGTATGAACGAGAATGTCCCCTTCAGAAGTGTGCCTGGAATGAGGAAGGCAGCCCTGTCGCCCTTTACGATGGCTAAAGCTCTCCTTCTGCTTCTTGGATACCGCCCCCATGTTGTACACTGCCACAGTGCCCAGGACCACTGGATATTCGGGCTCGCAGCCAGGTTTCTGCGCATTCCGGTTGTCAGGACGAGACACAACAGCGTAGAACCGAGGAAGATCCGGGCAGTAACCTTCCTGTACAACAAGCTGACCGACAGGCTCATAACAAGAGGGGAGATCGTAAGACAACAGCTCATCGAGGTGGCAGGCTGCAGGCCGGAAAGAGTTTCATCAATACCACTTGGTGTGGATGCAGATGAGTTCACGGTAAACGAGTCACCAGAAAGGACAAAGGAAAAATTGGGTCTTGAGGGCCGCCGCATTGTCCTGTGCGTGGCGATCCTCCGTGCATGGAAGGGCCAGGAAGATCTTGTTCGGGCTTGTTCACTACTGAAAAGCACCTACCCGGATCTAACTTTGCTCCTGGTGGGAGATGGTGTAGATAAGTCAAGGCTGGAGAGGATCACTGAAGATGTTGCAATGACTGAAAACGTTTTGTTTGCTGGTTTCAGGGATGACATTCCTGAGTTAATGAGCTGTTCCGATGTAATGGTACTGGCCTCCAGGAATTTTGAAGGCGCTCCCCAGGTCATACCTCAGGCGTGGGCAGCCGGAACACCCCTCATCTCGACTCCAGTGGGTGGTATCCCAGAGATGGTAATTGACGGAGTGAACGGTATACTCACGCCTCCCGGCCATCCGGAAGAGCTTGCTTCAGCGATAGGCAGGGTGCTCGAAAATAGGGATTATGCCCAGAACCTTGTTTACGGAGGGAAAAAGTCCCTGGAAGAGGGGTTCACGATAGAGTGGTCTATGCAAAAGACTCTTGATATTTACAGGGAAGTGGCTTCCTGAGCAGTTATTGCTGCCGAAGGTCTTGCAAAGACTTTACTAATAAATGTAAATTAAAAGCTTAATGTTTGAGTAAAAAGCCATGTATAGACTTTTTACGACCCGAGTTTTTTCAGGGTCTGAGCTTTTTAATCTGCTGGCACATATGAGAGGGTTTTATGGACAGGATCATAGTTAACGGAGAAAAGTTCCTCTCTAAAATGAAGGGGAAAAAGGTCCTCGTTGTGGGAGATCTGATGATCGATCAGTATATCTGGGGAGACGTATCCCGAGTATCCCCTGAGGCTCCTGTGCCGGTGGTGGGAGTCAAGCAGGAGACACTGCGCCTTGGCGGGGCAGCCAATGTTGTCAACAATATCATCTCCCTCGGTGGAGCGGTAGAGATCTGCGGGATAGCGGGAGACGACCAGATGGGCCGATGGCTTGTCCGCGAGTTTGATAAAAAGAGTGTCGGGGCAAGGGGTGTAATACTGGACGGGGAACGTCCTACTACCATCAAAACAAGGATAATTGCACATAATCAGCAGGTGGTTCGCTTTGACAGGGAGGAAACATCACCTGTGGGAAAGGAAACGGAGGCAATTATCCTGGGAATGGTCATTTCGCTTCTGCCCGAATGCGGAGCCATGGTTATTTCCGATTACGCGAAGGGGGTTATTACTCCGACCCTGCTCAAGGAGGTAGTCAGCGCGGCCAATGATGCCGCTGTCCCCATAGCGGTGGATCCCAAAAGCAGCCACTTCGCCATGTACAGGGGGGTTACGGTACTCACTCCAAACCTCCTCGAAGCCGCGGCGGGCTCCGGAATGGTTATTGGAAGCATGCAACACCTGGAGGAGGCCGGCAGCAGGATAATATCCACCCTTGCGTGTCCTTACCTCATAATCACCAGGGGTGACCAGGGGATGACCCTGTTCACCAGGGGCCAGAAGCCTCAGCACGTCCCTGCAGTGGCCAGGGAGGTCTATGATGTGACAGGTGCGGGCGATACCGTGGTTGCGACCCTTGCACTCGCCCTGGCAGCGGGATTGTCAATGGCTGACAGCGCCAGGCTCGCCAATGTCGCGGCCGGTGTGGTTGTTGGCGAGGTTGGAACGGTTCCCATCACCAGAGAGCAGATGAAGACGAGGTTTCGCGAGATTGAAGGATCGTGAGGTGATATTCAATCCATGAAGGCTATTGCCGTCATCCCGGCCCGGTTCGACTCAAGGAGGTTTCCTGGAAAACCCCTTGCTCCCCTGGCCGGTAAGCCCATCATAGAGCATGTTTACGCAAGAGCGAGCATGTGTTCGTCTCTCGATGATGTCATCGTAGCAACGGATGACATGAGGATACTGGAAACAGTCGAGGGGTTCGGCGGGAAGGCCGTAATGACCTCTGTGGACCACAGAAGTGGTTCTGACAGGCTGGGTGAAGCCGCAAGGGACCTGGATGCCGATATTATAGTCAACGTTCAGGGAGACGAGCCCCTGCTGGAACCAGCGGTGATCGAGGCGGTACTAGGGCCCATGCGGGCCACCGATCCTCCCGATATCGCAACTGTGGCAGCGCCGCTTACTTCAATGGAGGACTATCTGAATCCGGATGTGGTAAAGGTAGTGACTGACGCGACCGGACGCGCTGTATACTTTTCCCGTTCATCCATTCCCCACGGATGGGCTCAGGGTATGAAGGGGTTGCGCCACCTTGGAATATATGCCTATTTACGTGAATCGCTGCTGCGCTTCGTCTCGCTTCCGGAAAGCTACCTGGAAAGTCTTGAAAAACTTGAACAGCTCCGGGCCATCGAAAACGGAATGAGAATTGATGTTGTGCATGTGGAAGATTTTACCAGCATAGGAGTTGACAGACCGGAAGATCTCGCGAAGGCGGAGGCAATGATAAAGAGCGGAACAGATACCACGGGCAGGGATGCACTGGATTCTTTCAAGGAGGGGTCATGAAGACCAAGTTCATCTTTGTTACGGGAGGGGTCGTTTCATCTCTTGGTAAGGGGCTGGCCTCCGCAGCGATAGGAGCCCTCATGGAATCCAGAGGTCTTACGGTAAGTCTCCAGAAGATGGATCCATATATAAATGTTGATCCTGGCACAATGAGCCCATATCAGCATGGTGAAGTCTTTGTAACTGACGATGGGGCGGAAACAGATCTTGATCTGGGACACTATGAAAGATTCACTCATGCCCCGATGTCGAGAAAGAACAACTTTACAACCGGCCAGATATACGATTCGGTAATAAATAAGGAAAGACAGGGTGAATACCTGGGCGGAACCGTGCAGGTCATCCCCCATATTACCGATGAGATCAAGTCGATGATCTGCTCGGCAGCCGACAGTGTGGATGTTCTGATCTGCGAAGTTGGCGGGACAGTAGGTGATATTGAGAGCCTGCCCTTCCTCGAAGCTATAAGGCAGTTCAAGGGAGATGTGGGAGGGGATAATGTCCTTTACGTGCATCTGACCCTTGTACCTTATCTGGACACAGCGGGGGAGCTGAAGACGAAACCGACCCAGCACTCGGTCCAGAAGCTGAGAGAGATCGGGATCCAGCCGGATATACTCCTGTGCAGGACCGACAGAAGCCTCGCCAAAGATATCAAGGATAAAATAGCCCTTTTCTGTAACGTCGAATCACGCGCGGTGATCACGGCAAAAGATGTCAAGAGCATATATGAAGTTCCTCTTGTCTATAATCTCGAAGGCCTGGACGCTCTGATAATTGAAGGGCTGAGTATGTGGACCAGAGCGCCTGATCTTTCGGTCTGGGAGGAGATCCTGAACAGGGTGAAAAATCCCGAGTATGAGGTGAATATAGCGGTTGTGGGAAAGTACATCGGCCTTATTGAATCATACAAGAGCCTGAACGAGGCTCTTGTTCACGGCGGGCTCGCGAACAGGGCCAGGGTCAATCTTCATTTTGTTGACTCGGAAGAGTTGGAAGCCGATAACGTCGATTCTCTCGAGACGGCTGACGGGATCCTGGTTCCTGGCGGGTTCGGGCACAGGGGCACCGAGGGCAAGATAAAGGCAATAAACTACGCAAGGGAGAAGGGAAAGCCCTTCTTCGGCATTTGCCTGGGTATGCAGCTATTCGTTGTTGAGTATGCCAGACATGTTTCAGGACTGGAGGGGGCAAACAGTTCCGAATTCGATCCGAAGACGCCCCATCCTGTTATAGATCTCCTGCCGGAACAGCGTGATATCACTGATAAGGGCGGCACTATGCGTCTGGGCGCCTATCCCTGTGTGCTTGCCGAGGGTTCACAGGCAAGATCCGCATACAAAAAAGCTGAGATATCGGAAAGACACAGACATCGCTATGAATTCAATCCTGCGTATCAGGATGCCATGGAAAGCAGCGGTTTGAAGATCTCCGGTATCTCGCCGGACGGAAGTCTGGTAGAAATGGTTGAGCTTGCGGACCATTCTTTCTTCCTGGGCTGCCAGTTCCACCCCGAGTTCAAATCCAGGCCCTGGGCCCCGCATCCCCTGTTTGCCGGTTTCATAAAGGCAAGCCTGAATTCAAAGGACTCCTGAAAATGACATCTCCTGAGCTGTCCAAAATAGCAGGTGTGGTCAAGGTAGGGAGGGTAACGGTGGGCGATGGAGCGCCTCTGGTGCTGATAGCCGGGCCGTGCGTGATCGAGAGCCGCGATGGTACGCTCCGGATCGCTGAATCACTTGCGACCATCTGTTCTAAAACGGAGATCCCCCTTATCTTTAAAGCATCCTTCGACAAGGCCAACAGGACCTCGGTGGCATCGTTCAGAGGCCCCGGCATTGAGGCGGGACTTGAAGTCCTCGCTGCTGTGAAGGATGAATTCAATATTCCGGTTACATCTGATATTCACGAAGCCGGCCAGGTAGATACTGCGGCCCAGGTTCTGGATCTTTTCCAGGTACCGGCTTTTCTGAGCCGCCAGACGGATCTCCTTGCCGCGGCGTCGGAAACCGGGCTGCCGGTGAACGTAAAAAAAGGCCAGTTCATGTCGCCGTGGGAGGTTGAAGCGATAAAGGGAAAAGTCAGGGCCGGGGACGGGCTCCTTGTTACCGAAAGGGGCACTACTTTCGGCTACAACAACCTTGTGGTGGATTACCGCTCCTTTCCGATCATACGCGGAATGGGCATACCCGTGATCTTTGATGTGACCCACAGCCTCCAGTTGCCTGGAGGCCTTGGAGACAGATCGGGGGGAAAGAGGGAATTCGTGCCCTATCTGTCAAGGGCCGCTGTGGGCTGTGGTATTGACGGTCTTTTCATGGAGGTTCATCCGGATCCCGATAACGCTCCCTGTGATGGGCCCAATATGTGGCCGCTGCATGACCTGGAGGAGCTTCTGATAACCCTCTGCGAACTGAGTGATAAACGTGCCGGAGGTGGAGTTTGAGTAAAATGGATATCCGGTCCGTACTGGATAGCGCTCGCAGAGTCCTGGATATCGAAGAAAAGTCGTTATCAGCTGTGGGCGGCAGACTGGGAGAGGAGTTTGTAAATGCGATCCAGATACTGTCATCCTGCGAGGGCAGGGTGGTTTTCGCGGGCATTGGAAAGTCCGGGCTGGTGTGCCGCAAGATAGCGGCCACATTTGCCAGTACCGGGACGCCGGCTCTTTTTGTTCACCCTGCGGAAAGTGGACACGGCGATCTCGGTATGCTGATGAGGGGGGATATACTGGTAGCTGTTACATACAGTGGTGAGACCGAAGAGATCGTGAGGCTACTTCCCGCTGTGAAAAGACTGGGTATCCCTGTCATCTGCATGACAGGGGTCAGGGGATCCACCATGGCAAAGAGGGCTGATGTAGTCCTGGATATATTTGTGAAAGAAGAAGCCTGTCCGCTGGGCCTTGCGCCTACGGCCAGCACGACAGTCACAATGGCCCTTGGAGATGCTCTGGCAGTAGCGCTTTTTGAACTGCGGGGCTTTACAGAGAAAGATTTCGCGCTCTTTCATCCCGATGGCGCCCTGGGACGAAAGCTCAAAACCGTAGAAGATATCATGCACACTGGAGAAGAGATCCCGGCCGTAACCGACAGCACGAAAATGAAAGAAGCCCTTTTCGAAATCACATCCAAGAAGCTGGGGTTCACCACGGTGGTGGACGGGAAAGGCAATCTGGTCGGGGTGATCACAGACGGAGATCTAAGAAGGCTCATGGAAAATGAGGAAGATGTATTCCCGCTTTCGGCCGGCCAGGTTATGACGAAAGATCCAAGGAGGATCGAGGAAGGCGCCCTGGCGGCAAGAGCGCTTCAGGTGATGGAGCAGTTCGAGATCACAAGCCTCGTGGTAGTGGACGGCAGCGACAGAACTGTAGGGGTTATACATCTTCATGACTTACTCAAGGCAGGTATAGCGTGAACAGACATGCCAGGACGCAACCGGATGGGAAAAGATAAGGGCAGTTTGGAAAAAAACGCCGAAAGGGCCCGGAAAATACGTCTAATTGCCTTTGACGTCGACGGTGTGCTCACGGACGGAAAAGTTGCCTGGAGCTCATCCGGTGAGGAGATCAAATCCTTCGATATCAAAGACGGGCACGGCATGAAACTGGCAAAACGTGCCGGGATCATTATCGCTTTCATCACCGGGCGAACAAGCAGCGCGGTTCAGCAAAGAGCTGACGAACTGGGTGTGGATCATGTCTACCAGGGCGCTGTTGACAAGAAGGCTGCCCTGGATTCCCTCCTTGCCGAAACCGGGCTCGCCGATGAGGAAGTAGCATTCCTCGGTGACGACCTTATCGACATACCGGTTGTCCAGAGAGTCGGATTGGGTTGCGCCGTTTCTGATGGTGTAGAGGAAGTCAGGACAAGGGCGGATCTCGTAACCTCTGCCCCCGGCGGCGGTGGCGCGGGGAGGGAGCTGATAGAATTCATCCTCAGGGCTCAGGGCCTTTGGGATGATGTTATCTCGAAGTATGTCTCGGACAGTGATGCGTGAAATCAGGCTATAGGCTATAGGCGGTAGGCTATAGGCTAACAAACAGCAGCACAACCTTACTCTTCCTCTCCCCTGGTGGGAGAGGAAGCCTGCCGTTGTTGAAAAGCTTTGAACGGCAGGCGAGGAGAGGGGGATATCCTACCACCCTCCCCTTTATCCCCTCCCATCATCAGTCTTCGCTAAAGCTACGACCCGACAAGAGGGAGGGGTGAGAGAAAGTAACCCGATTTCCGATCTCGAGTTTCGGAATAATTATAAACAAACAACTTACCCAGGCTGTTCCAGCCTGGTATGCAACATCCACGCCATTATCTTCCTTTTACATTTTTTCTATGGTACCCTGAAACATGTTCTTGTGGGAAAGAGCCCGCAAAAAAGGATGGCTTCGCGTCCTGATGGTGACGCTGATCGTAACGTCAGCGGCTCAAATTTCTGCTTTTACCGGTTCTTTGGCCGCCTCACGTTCGGTTCTCATCAGCGGCTTCACCCTGGTACAAGAAGGGGATGCGGGGACGTGGGAGATAGCTGCTGCCGAGGCCGTCTATGATGGTGAAACTGAGATAGTTCTTAAGCAGGTAGCTGCGCGTTTGTCAGGGGAGGGAAAGAATCTGATAACGGTGGATGGCGATAAAGGAAGATTTTTTACCGGGAAAAAGGTGCTCGTGCTTGAGGGTAACGTGCTCATCCGAACCCTTTCCGGCTACAGCTTTTCAGCCCCCACACTTGAATGGAACAGCAATGAGTCCAGGATCACGGTCCGGGGAGGGGTTACTCTTAAATACAGATCGATGATACTGCAGGCAGACAGATTAGAACACTGGATAGAATCCGGGGTTTTTGCCGCAAGCGGCGATGTTAACGTTCTATGGGAGATGGCAGGCGGCCCTCAATGAAAGCGAAGAGGTGGGGATTTTCAGCAGCTTTATGCGTTACGGCCGTTTTTTTTATCCACGGCAGCTCATTGGCGCTCGACGATCTGAAGATACAGTCGGAATCCATGGTCATAGATGAGTCTTCGGGTAACATTAAATTCAGTGGAAACGTAATGCTCAGGAAAGATTCGATAACTATCAACAGCGACGATATGACTTTGTTCTCGTCTGAATCTGAACCGGATTCCATAGCCCGTGTTGTCGCCCTGGGGAATGTTGTTCTCAAGAAGGAGGATGACAGTATCTATTCCGAACGTGCTGAATTTGACTTTGAGAACTCCAGGATAATATTGACCGGGAAGACACGGTTTGAGAGGGGTACAGAAAGTATCAGCGCCTCCAGGATCGTCTACAACCTGGATACAGGTATCGCGAGTTTCACCGGATCGGTCGATGCTGTCATATCCCCGAGAGCTGAATGAGATGAAAGAACTCAGGGCCGTTTCACTCATAAGACGGTACAGGGAAAGAACAGTAGTAGATGGAGTTTCTCTTTTTTTGACTCCTGGGGAGGTTGTGGGGCTCCTTGGCCCCAACGGCGCGGGGAAGACAACGACTTTCTACATGATCGCGGGTCTCGTCAAGCCCCACGGAGGGCAGGTATTCCTCAACGGAGACGAGATCTCGGCCTGGCCCATTCACCGAAGGGCCAGATCAGGCCTGGGCTACCTTCCGCAGGAGCCTTCCATATTCAGAGGGATGTCGGTCAGGAATAACCTGGTGGCCGTTATGGAGGCCGTTGGAATACCAGGAAGAGATCAGGAGGCCCTTTCAGAGGAGCTCATGGGGATCATGGGTATAGCAGACCTGGAAAAAAACCTGGGATCGTCCCTTTCAGGGGGAGAGCGAAGGAGAGTGGAAATAGCAAGGGCCCTGGTTCCCAGGCCATCGTATCTTCTCCTCGATGAACCTTTTGCGGGAATCGACCCTATAACCGTTACCGAACTTCAGGAGCTGATCCTTAGCCTGAAGGAACATGGGCTTGGCGTACTCATCACGGATCACAACGTCAGGGAAACACTGGAAATCACCGACAGAGCCTACATTCTGGCGGAAGGAAGGATCCTTGAAGAGGGTGATCCTGACAGGATCGCTGGAAGTGAAAAGGCGAGAAAGGTCTATCTTGGGGAACAATTCAGGCTGTGAAGCTGATTTCGGCGTGTTGTGGACCTATATGAGCTCTGATCGTGAGAGATGGAGACGTCTGACAGACGGGTACCCTTTATAGTGACGGGATAATTATGTCATACTTGAAGTTACAGATGCAGCTCAAGCAAACACAGCAGCTGGTGATGACCCCACAGCTTCAACAGGCCATCAAGCTGCTTCAGCTGTCACGCATGGAGCTGCTTGAGATGGTCAATCAGGAACTGCTTGAGAACCCGGTTCTCGATGAGGCTGAGACCACAGAGGCCCCGGGTTCCTTCTCCATCGATCAACCCGAGACTCCGCCTGAAGAGAAGGACAGGAAAAAGTCCGATCGCGAGGAGGAAGTCCATATCCTGTCCATTCCTGACAATGTATCTGATTGGGAAGAATACCTGGAATCCAACCAGAATCTACCCTATTTCATCAGGGAGGAACAGGAAAAACCGCAGTTCGAGGCAATGGTCAGCCGACCGGAGACACTTGCCGAACATCTTGAGTGGCAGTTGAAGATGACCCACACCGGCCCGGAAGAGGTTGCGGTGGGTACCGTGATCATCGGTAATCTGGACGAAAACGGTTATCTTGTTTCTCCCATTGAGGAGCTCATGGAGCCCCTTGGAAAGGTGGCACAGGAGCTTGGCCCCGGTATGCTTGAAATTATCCAGGGATTCGATCCGCCCGGTGTCGGCGCCAGGAACCTGACTGAATGCCTGATGATCCAGATCAGGCTGCTGGGGCTTGAGGGATCCCTGGTGGCTGAGCTGGTACTGAATCATCTGGATGCGATCGCAAAAAGTGACTTCGATACCGCTGCAAGATCGCTGCAGGTTTCCAAAGATGATGTGATTCTTGCTTATGAAAGCTTAAAGCAGCTTGAACCAAAGCCCGGCAGACCCTTTGGCGGGACAAATTCCATCTACATCACGCCGGATGTCTTTCTGTTCAAAATGGAAGACGAGTGGGTCATTACCCTTAACGATGACGGTATGCCGAAACTCAGAATAAACAGCTATTACCGGGAGCTGTTGAAAAGAGGAGCCTCAATGCCCCAGAAAGACCGGGAATTTCTCCTCGAAAAGGTCAGGTCTGCATCGTGGTTGATAAAGAGCATCGATCAGAGGCAGCGGACTATTTACAAGGTTGCTAAAAGTATCCTCGAAAAGCAGAGGACTTTTTTCGAGCAGGGTGTCCGGTACTTAAAGCCGATGGTCTTAAGAGATGTTGCTGATGATATAAATGTGCACGAATCAACCGTCAGCAGAGTGACAACCCAGAAGTACCTGCAGTGTCCGCAGGGATTGTACGAACTTAAGTACTTCTTCAATCCCGGGATCCAGACCGTTTCTGGAGAGATGATAGCCTCCGAGAGCGTGAGGGCCAAGATCCGGGATGTGATCGGGGCTGAAAATCCAGCCAGCCCATTGAGTGATCAGGCGATATCAGATATGCTTAAACTGGAGGGTATTGATATCGCGAGGAGGACAGTGGCCAAGTACCGTGAAGCTATGAAGCTTCTGCCTTCATCCAAGAGAAAAAGCATAACCTGAGGGCAACGCCCGAGACCAATGACCAACGCCCAATGACCAACGTGAAAAATCATTCAAATTTTATAGAAAGATTTACATTGGTCTTTGGTCATTGGTCGTTGGACACGATCAATGATTTACATTGGTCTTTGGTCGTTGGACACGATCAATGATTTACATTGGTCATTGGTTTTTGGTCGTTGGACACGATCAATGATTTACATTGGTCTTTGGTCGTTGGACACGATCAATACCCATACCGGTGTGACGATCAGGTTGATGTTAGGGTTGACTTTGTGAATTAACTGTGGTTACGTCCACTTTTTATTTTCAAATAGTGAATAACAGGAGGTTCCTGAATGCAGATTGAGGTATCGTTCAAAAAGATGGAGCAAAGCGATGCCCTGCGCAGTTATGTTGAGGAGAAACTGGGCAAGGTCCTAAAACCTCTGAGTGAACCGGTTTCCGCCCAGGTTGTCTTTCAGGTTGAGAAGTACAGACATATTTCCAAGGTCACGGTCACGGCAAACGGTATAATAATAAAGGGTAAGGAGGAGACCAACGATATGTACTCCTCTATTGATCTTGTCCTGGACAAACTTGACAGGCAGGTCAGGAAATACCGCGAAAAGATCGTTGGGCAGAAAGACAGAGACCAGATCAGGGTCTTTAAAGCCAGGCACTCCGTCCTGGAAGAACCAGCTGTTTCAACTACTGATCAGGAGATAATCCAGCATAAAGAGCTGATCTTAAAGCCCATGACTGTGGACGAGGCAGTAATGCAGATGGAGCTCATGAACAAGAGTTTCCTTCTTTTCAATAACTTTGCGACCGGAGAACTGAATGTGATCTATATCCGTGATGACGGCCAGCACGGACTCATCGAGCCCCACCTCGAAGATTAGGTTGACAGTGCCATGAAAATAGTAGATTTCCTTACCCCACAGGATGTTTTGCAGGATCTTTCAGCCAGCAATCTGGAGGATGTCCTCAGGGAGCTTTCATCTCACCTGGCTGACATGGAGAAGATCGAGGATTCGGAGGCCCTTGTTCAGGTACTCGTCGAGCGCGAGAAACTGGGCAGCACGGGGATCGGTCATGGAGTAGCGATTCCCCACGGGCGTCTGGCGGGCCTGGAAAGGATATTGATCGTTTTCGGCCGCTCAAAGGAGGGTATTGATTTCGATTCAGCTGATGGCCAGCCTGTGAACCTCTTTTTCCTGCTGGTAGCGCCTGAAGATTCCGCTGGGGAACATCTTAAGGCTCTGGCCAGAATATCCCGGATCATAAAAAACAAGGTTTGCCGTGAGGAGCTGTTGAACGCAACCGGGGTCGAGATGCTATACAAAACTATCTCTAAAGAGGATTCGCAGTGCTGATGCTGACTGTCTGAGGACAGAGCTGGTTCCAAGTTCCAGGTTCCAAGTTCCAAGGTTAATAGTATATAATGCAACACTTGGAACTGAAACAATACTCGACAGTTCGTAATTTTCTGAGGCCACTAACTGAGCCATATAGCTTCGGAAAACCGTACCTGCTAAGCATTAGCAGTTCGATGGACCCTGCATTGGGCCCGTCATTCCTTACCAGAGCTGAATGATCAGCATAACGGTTCAATACTTCTATGATCACAACCGCGAGGACCTCAACCTTGAGTTCCTCGCCGGCAGAGAAGGACTCGACAGACATATCAGGATCGCCAGGATCCAGAAACCTGGACTTGCCCTGGCAGGCTACCTCGACCAGCTTCATCCTGAGAGGGTTCAGATTCTTGGCGAAACAGAGATCTCCTACCTTTCAACCCTCGAGAAGAAACTGGCCAGAAAACGCCTTGCGGAACTGTGCTCGACAGGTATCGCATGCCTCATTGTTGCAAAAGGTCTTGATATCCCGGAAGACCTGATCGATATGGCCAACAGTTGCAAGGTACCTTTGTTCAGGACAACCGAGATCTCCTCAACACTCATCAGAACAGTTACGACCTATCTTGAAGATGTCCTGGCGCCGGAGACATCCATACACGGCTGTATGGTAGACGTCCACGGTGTAGGGATCCTTTTCATGGGCAAAAGCGGTATCGGCAAGAGTGAGTGCGCCCTGGGACTGGTCGAGAGGGGACACCGACTTGTTGCTGACGATGTGGTTATCATAAAGAGGAAGGTCCCTGGCGTCCTGTTTGCCAGTGGCGCGGATCTCATCAGGAATCATATGGAAATTAGAGGGCTAGGGATCATAAATATCAAAGATCTGTACGGTGTTTCATCCATCAGGACAGTCAAGAAAGTGGAGCACGTTGTGGAGCTCATTGAGTGGGAAGAGGGCCTGGATGTGGAGAGAGTGGGACTCACTGAATACACATATTCAATTCTTGGAGTCGAGATCCCATTTTTGCAGATCCCGGTACGCCCGGGCAGAGACCTCACACTCATTGTGGAAGTCGCGGCAAGGAACCACCTTCTGAAGACGATGGGGTATCATGCCGCTCAGGAATTAAGAAGAAAAAACCTGACCTGGAATCTGTGGAATGAGCAAAACCAGCTTTGTGATAATCACAGGTCTTTCGGGTGCCGGCAAAAGCGTCGCGTTAAAGACCCTTGAGGACCTGGGTTTTTATACTGTTGATAATCTTCCGGTGGAGCTCCTGGAACCATTTATTAGTCTCGTCAAAAAGGGTCACATCGATTTCGAGCGTGCTGCCATGGTGATGGACAGCAGGGAAAGGGAGCTGTCTCACCGGTTTCCAGCCGTTCTGGACGCACTGTCAAAATCAGGGTATGAGGTTTACGTCGTATGCCTGGTCGCGTCTCCTGAGATCCTTCAGCGAAGGTTCAGTGAGACTCGTCGCGTCCATCCTCTAGATGCCCCTATGCCGCTTTCAGAGTCGATAAGCCGTGAAGCTGAACTCATGCAGAATATCGTTAATGTTTCAGACCTGGTTCTGGATACCTCAGATCTTTCGCCACATGATTTGAAGACTATTCTGAGGGATCGTTTCAGCGATACCGACCTTGAAGCCGGGATGCTGCTGACATTTCTCTCCTTTGGATATAAGTTCGGGATCCCCATGGAGTCCGACCTGGTCTTCGATGTCAGATTCCTGCCCAATCCCTTTTTTGTGAATGGGCTGAGGGAAAAGGATGGCACCTGCCAGGATGTGATCAAGTATGTTGAACAATCGCCTGGAACTCTTGATTTCATAAGTGGATTGGGCGATTTTATTGAGGAGATGCTTCCCAGGTATGCATCGGAGGGCAGAGGCTACCTCACTGTGGCTGTGGGATGCACAGGGGGGAGGCACCGGTCCGTTGTTGTCCTTCAGAGGCTGGCTGAGAGATTCGGGAGCAGCGAGCTGGTAAATCTTCAGGTTCGCCACCGCGATATCAAGGAGGGCAGTTGAGCCATGGCTGAGAAGTTTGGTGTTGTGCTTGTCACGCACGGAGATCTGGGACAGGCGCTTATGGAAACGTGTTCACTTATCACCGGACAGCTTAAAAATTTGGCATATGTTTCAGTAGGAGCATCGGATGATGTGGACAAGATAAGAGATGAGATCGAAAAGGCCATCAAGGAAGTTAATGGGGAGAACGGCTGTTTGCTCCTTGTGGATATGTTCGGAGGAACGCCTTCAAATATCAGCCTCTCTTTTTTGAGAGAAGGCCGGACGGAGGTCATTACAGGTGTTAATCTGCCCATGCTCACGAAACTTTACAATCTGGATAGCTCTCTGAATATAAGGCAGGCAGCCGCTGTGCTGAAGGATTACGGCAGGGACCATATAAAGGTTGCTGCGGAATACCTCTCTGGAGATTAAGTATGCCTGTTGTTTTCGTACGAGTTGATGACCGACTTATTCACGGCCAGATAGTAGAGGGTTGGGTTCCATTTGTCGGGGCGGATGCCATTTACGTGGTAGATGACGAAATATGCCTGGATGAGTCAAGATGCCGTCTCATGCGCATGATATTGCCTTCAGGACTGGGGCTACGTATTATTGCAACGGCTGAACTTTCCGAGGCGCTGGCATCAGACAGGCTGAACAGGGTTATGATCCTTTTTAACTCCCTCAATTCCCTTGTCTCAGCAGTCGAAAACGGCTTTAGCATGGGAAATATTAATGTTGGGAATATCCACAATCTCCGAGGTGGGCACCAGATCACTCCCTCTGTCTTTCTTAACAAGAATGACGTCACCCTGGTGAAAAAGCTTCATGATATGGGTATCGCCCTTGAGGTCAGGGATGTTCCGGATGGACGATGCCACGATCTTTTCAAGCTGGTTTGCCATGAGGATGTTCGCAGGTGAGCGAATTCCTTGTCCCCTTGGTCATAACCGCTATCTTCGGCGGGGTTGTGAGTCTGGACAGGACATGTTTTGGCCAGTTTATGGTTTCAAGGCCTATTGTGGCAGCTCCTTTACTGGGATTGTTTCTGGGATACCCCAACGAGGCAGTATTCATCGGGCTGGTGTATGAACTCCTTTTTCTGCGTTCCCTGCCGGTAGGGGCTCATGTTCCCTACCATCCTCTATATCCATCTCTGATAGCGGTATTGATCACAGTCGTTACAGCCCGCTCTGGACTGGGAACTTTGCAGAGCGCATCAGCTGCTATTATCCTCTCCCTTCCATCATCTGTCGTTGACAGGGTAGTGGATCTTTCATGGAGAAGGTCCAACGAGCGTCTTGTCACCAGAGCTACCGCTTACGTGCGGCTCGAAAAGTTCCGGGCTGCCAGGGCGATACATTTTGTTTCTCTGGGGAGGTACTTTCTTATGAATACTGTTTCTCTATTCCTCGCCGGTATTTTCCTTGTGACCATCTGCTCTTACCTGTTCAGTGCCTATCCCCGAATCTCGCTCCTCTTTGCTGGTGCAGGTGTTGTTCCCCTTTTCGTGGGGCTGGCAGGATTGACGTCGGGGAAGGTCAGGGGAAAGGCCTGGCTGGGTTTTACATTTGGCCTGGCTGCGGGAGTCCTTGTCAGTCTGGGTATAAGGCTATGAAACTGTCATTCAAAGACAGGGCAGGGTTTGTGCTGAAGTCTCTTTTCCTCCAGGGATCCTGGAGTTTCCGCCATATGCAGGGTCTGGGTTTCTTTTATTCAATATCAGGCTGGTTGGAAAGAAATGTGGAGGACGGTACCCGCAGCGCTCTGAGACGGCACCTGGGCTTTTTCAATACACACCCATTTATGGCCCCATATCTTATCGGTGTTGTCGCCCGCCTTGAAAAGGAAGGAGATCCCCTTGGAAGTATCTCGGCCAAGGATAATCTCATGAGTCCTCTGGCAGCTCTGGGCGACAGTCTCTTCTGGGGGTCATTGAGACCCATGTTCATTATTATCGGACTGGGGATCTCACTGCACACGCCCTGGTTGGGGATAGCGTATATTCTCGTATCGTTCAACCTGTTCAACATATGGACCAGGTGGACTCTGCTGGGCAAAGGCTTTGATAATGCCAGAAATCCCCTGGATTTTATTACGGACAGAAATTTCAGAGGTGCTATACAAGGGGCACAGTTGATAATCATCCCTGCCCTGGGATTCCTTCTGGGTCTGGCTGCCTTCAGATTTGAATCTCCCGGTGTGAGCATCGTCATATTCGGATTATCCCTTTTGCTATTTTCCAGGGGATGGGGCACATTCAGAACCTTTTCGGTAGTGTTCGTGGCGGTAGTGATCTTGGGATGGATGGGTTTCGGATTGGAGGTAACGTGGTTACCGTGGAAGTAACCGTCATAAACAGGCTTGGGATGCACGCCCGGGCTGCAGCCCGATTTGTCCGGGAAGCCTCCACCTATAACAGCGAGATCTGGGTGTATAAGGGAAAAGCGCGCGTAAACGGCAAGAGCATCATGGGTGTTTTAACGCTGGCAGCTGCAAAAGGTGACAGGATCATGATCGAGGCTGATGGCTCAGATGCTGACGAAGCGGTAAGAGTGCTTGCAGATCTCGTAAACGCGGGGTTTGGGGAAAATTAGGTGCTGATCCATTTAATGTTGAATAACCACCCTTAATCTGATAAAAACCAACGGTTCGGCAAAAAAATTACAAGGAGCGCTGAAATGAGCATGAAAAATTACCTTTTCACCTCGGAGTCTGTTACCGAGGGGCATCCGGATAAGGTGTCAGATCAGATATCAGATGCCATCCTCGATTCAATGATAAAGGATGATCCAGAATGCAGAGTTGCTGTGGAAACCCTTGTGACCA
>QIFJ01000012.1 GCA_003229755.1 Pseudomonadota bacterium | reverse complement strand
CATCCTGCCTGATCTCACCGTTTACCCTGGTAACGATATCTGTTTCCGATGGGTCGAGATCCGTTTCGATCCAGGGGCCCAGGGGGCAGAAGGTATCGAAACTCTTGCCCCTGGAAAACTGTCCGTCCTTTCGCTGCAGGTCCCTTGCTGTCACATCGTTGAGTATAGTGTATCCCAGAACAACCCGCTCCGATTCAGAAACGGACACCCTCCTGCACCTTGTCCCAATTACTACCGCCAGTTCACCCTCAAAGTCCACCCTTTCCGACTCTGGTGGGAGGAGGATGTTGTCACCGTTACCCACTATGGCGCTGGATGCCTTGAGAAAGAGGAGGGGTTCATCCGGGACCTGCTGACCCATCTCCTCGATATGTCCAATATAATTATAACCCACACAGACTACTTTCCCGGGCCTGACGGGAGGAAGCAGCCGCGCCTCTGCTATGGGACAGACTGTATCGTCCCGGGAAACCCCGGCGAAGGGCTCTTGGGAAAGAACCTGTATTTCGTCATCTTCCAGAATACCCCAGAGCGGGGAAGCTGTCTCATTCCGTTCCTTTGCAGTAAACCTCACTAGTTTCATATTGTGGATCATCTCCCAATTAGTTGGTGATTAACACATATATAAACTCACAGTTGCCTTATTTTGATTCATCTGCAAACTTAGAGATGAACTGGTTTATTCCAGATCCTCTATGGCCGCCTCGATGCGGTCAAGACCCTTCTCGATATTCTCCATGGATGTGGCAAAAGAGAGCCTTGCGTTATCGTCCGCTCCGAAGGCGATCCCCGGCACAACAGCTACTCTCGCCTCGCCCAGAAGGTAATCAGCCATTCCAGTGGAATCCACGATGGGCTTGCCTTTAAAGGACCTCTTGTGAAGCTCTGCAAAGTTGGGGAAGGCGTAAAAGGCCCCGACCGGGTCAAAGCAGTCCACGCTGTCCATACCGTTGAGCCTTTCAACTATGTACCTTCGTCTCTTGTCGAACTCAGCTACCATCATCTCCACGAAATCCTGGGGCCCGTTCAGGGCCTCCACGGCAGCAGGAAGGGTAAAGGACGTGGGATTTGACGTACTCTGGCTCTGGATCTTGGTCATTGCTCCAACCAGGTCAGCCGGCGCCGCAGCATAACCGAGCCTCCACCCAGTCATGGAATAGACTTTTGAAAAGCCGTTTACCAGCACTGTCCTGTCCTGCATTCCAGGCAGCTGGGCTATGCTTGTGAACTCAAAATCTCCGTATACCAGCTTCTCGTAGATCTCATCCGAGATCACCAGGATATCCTTCTCCTTAACGAAATCGGCGATCTCCTCGAGCTGCCGACGAGTATATCCACCCCCGGTGGGATTGCTCGGGCTGTTGATCACCAGGGCCCTGGTCCTTTCCGTAACCGCCTCTTCCAGGTCCTTGACGGTAGCCGTAAAGCCGTTCACCTCGGCAGTCTCCACAATTACCGGCGTTGCGTCGGCAAGTATCAACTGGTCTGGATAGGAAACCCAGTAAGGCGAAGGTATCAGCACTTCGTCCCCCTCCTGAAAGAGCGCCTGGGTAATATTGTACAGGGTGTGCTTGGCGCCGCAGGAGATAATGATCTGGTTCCTTTCGTAATCAAGACCCTGATCACGCTTCAGTTTTCCAATTATCGCATCCCTGGCAGCATCAGTTCCGGGCACAGGTGTGTACTTGGTAAAACCATCCTCCAGAGCTTTAATTGCCGCCTGCTTGATATTATCGGGAGTATCGAAATCAGGTTCACCCGCACCGAATCCCACGACGTCGATACCTTCTGATTTCATCTGCTTTTCCCTGGCGGCAATTGCCAGAGTTGGTGATTGTTTGATACCGGTTACTCTTTTTGCAAGGTCCATTGTTAAATATCCCTCCTTCCCGGAATGAAAAAAACCGGATACGCCCCTGCTCGTACCCATCCTCTAAATGGATGGGAAAAAGGGGGCGGTTAAAAGTTAAAGTTCTTCTCCTTCACAATGCAACTCAGGCCGGGGTTTTGGTGAATCACGAAGCAAAGCGAGAAAGGCGTTGCGAAGGCGAGTGATTACACCCAAAAACCCGGTCTGACATTAATTTATACATCCGGGGTTCCGGCCATGGTACCGGTATAAACCCTGAAGCAAAGCGAGAAAGGCGTTGCGAAGCCGAGGGGACATTTGCCGGAACCCAGTTATTTTATTTTCCCGACCAATTAATTTGGAAATGAACTGTTTTATTAACTGCTGGAAGCGTTATCAGCTCCTGATTATCTGCCAGCCGGGTTGGACCCGTATCTGGAGTAGAGCATCCGGGCAACACCCGGGGGGACCATTGATCCTACTTCCCCGCCGAGTCCGGCAATCTCCTTGACAAAGCTGGAGCTGACATATGCGTATTCTTCTGTACTTATCATAAAGAACGTCTCAACTTCAGGGTGCAGTCTCTTGTTCATCAACGCCATCTGGGATTCGTACTCAAAGTCACTGACTGCACGGAGGCCGCGGATGATAATATTTGCCGACAGCCTTCTTACCTGCTCGACCAGCAAACCGTTGAAGATCTCCACCACGGCCCGGTCCAGGTCCTTTACAGCCTCCTTGACCATTTCGCATCTCTCTTCAGCAGAGAACATCGGGGTTTTTTTCGTATCGGCCGCCACAAGTACATGAACACGAGGGAATATGGCTGTGGCCCTGCGTATGAGATCCACGTGTCCATTCGTGATAGGATCGAAAGTCCCTGGATAAATGGCTATGTTTTCCACCGCAACCTCCGTGTTAAAAAGGTTTCAAGTTGAAAGTTGAAAGTTTCAAGTAAAGAATATTCATTGACTGTACCTGAAACATGAAACTATATTTACACCACGTCAAAAAATGTCAAAACAGTATCACCATACTTCCTGCTATCGACGGTTTCCAGGAACTCCGGAACTGTGTCCGGCGGCAGGCCGGGTGAATGCTCAAGCACAATTCGACATCCCGAAAGGGATTTAACATGTTTGGAAAATGCCAGCAAGACCTTAGTGTACTCATGGGACGAATAAGGTGGATCAATAAATATTATTCCGGTCCCCTCGGCAATGGTAGTGGTGTTCAGAAATGGAATAACCGGGGATGCAACTACTTTCGATCTTTCCTTAAAACCGCAGATAGCTATATTTTCCTTTAAACACGAAAGCGCGGCGGGGTTCTTCTCCACGAATACAGCCCTTTGAGCGCCCCTGCTGAGGGCCTCAAGACCCAGGGAGCCCGTACCGGCAAACAGATCCATGACACTGGCACAGGCGACCCTGTCCCCGAGAATTGAGAAGAGCGCCTCCCTGACTCTGTCAGAGGTGGGCCTTACCCGGGAACCTTTAGGGCTTTTGAGGGTCCTTCCCCCGGCGGTGCCCGCGATGATCCTCACTTGATCTTGAACGGTGTGAAATCATCCGCCGGCCTTAACGATTCGATATAGGCAGCCAGCAATTTCGCGGCGCTTTCAAGATCCTTTGTGGAGATCAACTCCACGGGGGTGTGCATATATCTATTTGGGATACTGAGAAGCCCGGCGGCCACACCGCTCCTCGTAAGCTGAATTACGTTGGCGTCAGTTCCCGTAGCGCGGGGCGATGGCTCCACCTGGACCGGAATCTTGCCGGTCTTCGCAGTTTTCATCAGCCCATCGAACACTACAGGATTGATATTGGCTCCCCTCGCAACCACCGGCCCCTTTCCAAGAGTTAATTCACCGATCTGTCTCTTGTCCATTTCCGGGTGATCTGAAGCATGGGTGACATCCACAGCTATTCCCACGTCCGGATCTATTCCATAGGCGCTTGTCCTGGCGCCCCGCAACCCCAGCTCCTCCTGCACCGTGGAGACGGCAAAGAGTCCAGCGGCAAACTTCTTCTTAGCCAGGATCCTGACGACTTCGGATATCACAAAACTGCCCATTTTATCATCGAACCCGCGGCCTGCGACCCTGTCTCCGGCAAGGGGGAAGAAACCTTCCGGATATGTGATGGAATCTCCCAGGGACACCAACTTTTCCGCTTCCTTTCGGTCAGTAACTCCGATGTCGATCCACAGATTTTGCCACTCAAGTTTCTGTGTGGTCCTGGAGGCAGGCTCCATGAGGTGTATCGGTTTCCTTCCCACCACCCCGGGAACCTTCCCCGATCTCGCATGGATCATAACCCGCCTTGCGGGGACAAGGTGTATATCCACACCGCCTATGGGCGAGAACGAGATATATCCCTCATCCGAGATGTATTTGACCATGAATCCTATCTCGTCGCAGTGCCCTGCGATCATGATCCTCGGACTGCCCTCGGGGTTCAGTGCCGCTATGGCGTTCCCGTGGACATCCACCTTAATGTCATCCGCAAAAGGCTTCGTCCTCCTGGCCCAGACTTGCTGTACCGGCCCCTCGAAACCGGATGGACCAGGGGTTTCAACCAACTCCTGAAGAAACTGCATGGACTCTTTTCGCATTGTATCTCCTTGTTATTGAGTTCCGTGTTCCGAGTTCCGGGTTCCAAGTTCCAAGCCACGATGACTCACCCTCCCCTTTGTCCCCTCCCCTCATCAGTCTTCGCCCTTCATAGCTTTAGCGACGAAGGGCTACGACCTGACAAGAGGGAGGGGTGTAAACCCCCATAAACCCTGTGGAGCGGCCTTTTAGTGGCCGTACTATGGTCCAAACCCTGTGTACCCTGTGTTCCAGGCTTTTATCGCTTTCCATAAAACCCAAACCCGGGTTGTTCTCTGCGGCCCCCAGCGATGAGGACTGACTAGCCCTGCCAGCGGCCCTCCGCGTTAAAGGCTTTTTTTCTCTTTATTTGAAATAAAACTCGTGCCTTCTGCCTCCTGCCTATTTCCAAACCTCTTCGACAAGCCTGGGAAGAACATCCCCCGCCTTTCCCGGCAGGGCGGCATCCGCATGGCCCGTCAGAGGTGTTGGATCCAGATTCACCTCGAGAACAAATCCGTTGTTCTGCCCGGCAATCCAGGCCAGCGATGAAGCCGGCTGAACAACGCTTGAGGTTCCCGCAACCAGAAAGAAATCGGCGTTCGCGGCCGCGGCGAATGACCTCTCCAGAATATCTGGAGCAAGTTCCTCCCCGAACCAGATGACGTCCGGCCTCATGGGAAAGCCGCATTTTCCGCACTCGATGAGGCCATCCTCATCAGTCAGGTGCACAGTATCGTCGCAGCCCGAGCACCTTGCTCTTCTCAGGTTGCCGTGTATTTCCAGGACCTCTCTGCTGCCCGCCTCCAGATGCAACCCGTCCACATTCTGGGTGATGAGCACGAAGGCCGGAGCCATCTCCTCGATCCTCACAAGAGCTCGGTGCGCGGCGTTGGGCGATGCCGCAGAAACAATGTCTCTTCTCCAATGGTACCACTCCCAGACGAGATCCGGGTCCCTCTGGAACGCTCCAGGTGTTGCCAGCTCCTCCGCCCTGTAGTTCTTCCAGATGCCGTCCTCTCCCCTGAAGGTAGGTATACCGCTTTCGGCGGAAACGCCGGCGCCCGTGAGGACCGCCACCCTCGAGGCGTCCTGCAGCCTCTTTATCACCTCGTCAGGAATTCTGTCGGTTTGATCGGCACTCAATGTGATAGGATCGTAAAAAGTCCATCCATGGCTATGCCAGACCCGAAAGTCTCAGCACATTACCCGCCAGGATCGCTTCTTTCTCCTCGTCATCGATATTCATATTTTTGATCCGGTCAATTGTCCATGATGGGCTCCCGTACGGGTGGTCGGATCCGCAAATGAACTTCTCGGCCCCCATGCTTTTTACAAGAGACGGCGAGAGGCCTGCAAGGCTGACGTCGTAGTACACGTTATCCTTGTATCTCAGGGCATCGAGTATCCTTTCGGTGCCCCCGTTCAAACCGCCCATATGTGGTATGATGATATTTACGTCGGAGTAGATCTCGGCGAACCTGACCGTAATGTCGAAGTGTTCCTCAAAGTTCACAGGAATATCCATTTCCCGAACCTTATCCATGAGGCTCCTCATCCTTGGCTCTGTCAGGGCCACCTCAACCTGATCTGAACTCATACCAAGCCTGGTGCCACCGAAGTCGTGCCCTGGAGTGAACCAACAGTGCCACTTGATGCCCTTGTATGGCTCCAGAACCTGGGGATCCGGCAGTTCCGGAAATGGCCTCTTTGTGCTGTAGGCGTTGCCCCCGATGTAGAAGTATGGAATATGGTCACTGACCTCCACTGCTTCCAGGACGTACCTGTTGTCATCCGGGATATCCGAGCTCTCCGGATCCGCGAAGATCACAGCCCTGTCCGCACCGGCCCTGGCGAGGATCTCGTTGATCTGGGCCAGCGGCAGATGTCTCCTTCCGATGTGTACGTGTCCGTCAATCACTTCCATCTTGTCGTCACCTCTCTTCTTCCCTGTTAAAACCCATCAAGCTGGACCAGCCTTTTGGGAGATATAAGTGGCAGATACGGTATCCGATTCCGCAACCGTAATCGACAGGACTTTGACATCGAACCCTGCGAGGTCCAATTCCGCGCGCACGAATATATATTCAGCAATTGATTCCGATGACGGGCTTTTCTCCCTGAAGGGTTCCAGCGTATTCAGATCGGAGTGATCCAGGTCCTTCAGGATCCGGGCAAGAGTTTCCTTCAAATCCGCGAAGTCGATCAGCATGCCGGTATCACCCAGGTTATTACCGCCAACCATCAGCTCAACCCTGAAATTGTGACCGTGCATATTCTCACACTTGCCGCCGCTTCCCATCAGCCTGTGCGCAGCCGAAAATACTCCTTTGACAAGTAGATTGTACTTCACTGAAGCTCCCCATTATTACCATTAACCATATGTAGATTATACCGCGTCTTCAAACTGGCGAGCCACCGGTCCCGTTCCCTCTTGAAAGCTTCCTCCTGCAGGGTCTCCCTTATTGTATCCCATACAGCGAAAAGAGAATCCTCTCCCCATCTGTCAGGTTCTTTTGTGTAGGCCTCTTCGACATCAGAGGGCAGAATATTCACAAAAAACCGGATCCGGCTCTCGGTATACAGTGAAGCCGTCAGCGCCCGGGTCAACCGCCGTTTGATATCTGCGGGATCAGTACCCCATTCATCATTTTTGTTTTTAAAAGCACTGCCGCCGCCGAAAGTCGTCATGTACCCCCTGAATGCTCCTTCCGCCTGGGTCTTGGATATGCTGAACCCGCCTACTTCCCCGATCTCTTCCAGGATCAACAAACGGTTCAGGTAGGGCTCGATCAGGTCATCAATGCTGCCGGCCTCCCCCCGCGGAGGTTCCAGCAGCCCGAATTCATGCTCGATCATGATATCGCTCAGCATCACTGGATTGCCGTTGATAGTGGCCACTATCCTGTCCACCTCAGTCCATTCGGGAAACGGCATGTGCACGGCGCTTATGGGGGCAGCGAAGAAAAAGGTCACTAACAGTAGAACCGGAATCAGAATACCAAGGGGAGCCGTTGGACCGGTAGCTGAGTGTTTATGATCATCCATAGTAATGAAAGTTTATTCCAAAGTGCTCAGGACTGTCAATCGGCTACATAATTAAATACCGTTGTGTGCCGTCAATGTTGATATGGTCGTAAAAAGTCCATCCATGGCTTTTTACTCAACGGAAAGCGAAAAATGTCATTTTCACTTTCCTCTCAAATCAACAACTTGCGCTGCAAGTCATTGATCTGGGCGCCCTCAATGGGCGCGTTGATGACTTCTTACGAAGTCATCAATCTTCAATGATTGGATTGACACAGCGGGGTACTTCCTGCTATTTTCCCACAGGTTATGAAACTTATCTGTCCCCTCTGCACAAAGGAATATATCTTCGACACGGACAAGATCCCCGACCAGGGATTCCGTATCCAGTGCAGCGGCTGTCGGACAAAGATCTCGGTAAACCTGCCGGAAGGGTGGAAAAACTACAAACTTATGGAAAAAACCGCCGCCCAGGCCAAACCCGTTGCCGAACCTTCCGCCGATGACAAGTTCATCCTTCTGGCTGATGACACCGAGTTTTTCAGGGCCCTGATGTCTGATCTCCTCATAAATCACGGATTCAAGGTCAAAACAGCTGCAGACGGCCAGGAAGCACTGGAGATCTATGAGGCGTCTCCGGAATCGTTCCAGCTCATACTTCTGGACCTGCAGATGCCACGCCTTTCGGGATTCGGAGTCCTTGAGTATCTGTCCAAATCGGGTGAATCCTTTCCGCCGGTCATCGTCATGACCGGTGTCCACGACAGCCACGACGACATACAAATAGTAAAAAATATGGGAGCCGCGGCCTTCCTGGATAAAAGCCTCGATCCATCTGTGGCCTTTGAACGCATCCAGATGGTTCTGAATCCGGATGCAGATGCGGCTCAGTGAGGACGCATTACAGACCCAGGTCCCACGACCCACGACCCAGGAAAAGTCATCGCGAGAAGTGAAACGACGAAGCGATCTTATAAGATTGCCGCGTCGCTCCTGCGGAACGCATCACGCCGCAGGCGTGACTCGCAATGAAACCAAATATGAATGGTGTCAGTTTCTGGTTTCTAGTAAACCCCCCAATAATCTTAAGATGATTTCGTTCTCTGAGCAGGAGTGCTCTGACCCTTTTTCCTTGAGCGATTTCCCAATATTTACCCGTCCGGAGGCATAGGTCAGAGGCCGTGTTAGTAATAGTTTCTGGTTTCTAGTTTCTGGTTTCTGGTTTCTGGTTTCTGGTAAACCCCAAGAATAATAAGATGATTTCGTTCTCTGAGCAGGAGTGCTCTGACCCTTTTTCCTCTTTCCTTTCCCCTCCTCCCTAGAACTCAAAAGGCGTGTCCGATGGAAAAGTGTATCCTGAACCTGTCCTCCACATCCGTAACAGGATTGAGTTTATACCCGTAATCCAGGCTGAGGGGGCCAATGGGGGACGACCACCTCAGCCCCAGGCCCGCTGAAGCCCTCAGGGTCGCGTCATCAAATAGCGCCTGGTCGAGCCAAAGGCTTCCCGTATCCAGGAAAACTATACCTTTTATGGAACGGTACAGGGGATAGCGCAGCTCCGTATTGAAGTTGATCATGTAATTGCCGCCTATGGGTTCACCGGTTGAATCTTTCGGACCGAGGTTGTCAAGGGAGTATCCTCTCACGGAGTTCTGCCCCCCCAGGAAAAAGCGTTTGCTGATGATGACTTCATTGCTATCGCCATAACTTTTGACGACACCGAGGCGTAGGATCGCCGCAACGACCAGGTCATCTCCAAGAGACAGATACCTTCGCGAACCTGCTTCTACTTTATAAAACTGCGCTTCCGAAACCAGGGCTTTTGCTGCGATCTCCAGCCTGATGTTGGAAAGCGTGCCGCTTGTGGGTTCGAAAAAATCGTCGCGGCTATCGTAGATGATCTCCGGGATAATAGCCCCCACATCGATCCGCCCCTCATCTTCTGGGGAAAGCTGAGCGCCGGGGGATACATCACTCAGCTGCAGGCTCTCGAAATTGTACTCCAGTCTGGCTGTAGTCTTTTCAGAAACCTCCCTTTTCATATTGACCGATATTGCCTCTGTATCGCGGGTGAAACTCTCCCTTTCCTCCCGAAGGTTGCTTATGGAAACGGAAAACTCTATGTTTCTGTCCAGAAACCACGGCTGATAGTATGTGATCGATTTGAGATCTTCCCTACTGCTCCTTCTGAACTTCAGTTTAAGCGATCTGGCCATGTCGGCCACGTTTCGATTGGTAAATGAGAGCTCACTCCTGAGAAGATCCTCGTTTCCGTACCCTACCTTGAGCCCTATTACATAGCGCTTTCGTTCCTTCACCTTTACTATGAGATCTTTCACCTGCGATTCTACCTCGGGCTCGGCAAGCCTTATCTCCACAGAGCTCATCACCCCTAGCTTGTAGGTGCGCTCCTGGGCCCCCAGGATCTTCTCCAGGGTCAGGGTCTCGCCCCTGTTAAGGTCGACTGCCAGCCGGATTATCCTGCTGCTAACCTCCCTGTTTCCGGTTATCACAACTGAACCCAGGCGTACCACCGGACCCTCACTAACGTCCACCAGAATATCGGCCCTGCGCCTTCCGCTCACCAGAGGGTCGTTGACCGCGACTGAACCATACAGGTAAGAATCTCTCGAAAGCCTGTCCAGCAAAGCCTCTCTGCCTCTGACAAGGCTTTCCGGAGCAAACGGGTCACCGACATGGAGTCCCATGATGTCCCTGACCTCGGCTTCAGCGTATACGCTTCCGTTGATCCTTATCCTGCCTATTACGGTCTGGATCCCCTCTTTCACCGCTATCCTGATGGGCACCGTCCTTTCGCTGCCCGAAGGCAGGAAGTTGAGCGCCTCAAGGCTTACTTCAACGGACAGATAGCCGCGCTCCCTGTACATACCCTTAAGATTTTCAACTCCGGTTCCGAGTCTGGACCGCACAAAGGGTTCACCCGTTAAGATCCCGAGGGCGTTTCCAATATCCTCGGCTGTAAGCACCTCAACACCTGTTACCGATATTTCACTCACCTTCGAGAACCAGCCTTCATCGATAGAAAGTGTGAGATCAACTTCCCCGGCCCCGTCATCCTCATTGATCCACTCCATGGATACGAAGGGATATCCGGTATCAAGGAAATGATCGCGGATACTCCCGGCCGAAACCTCCATGGCGGCTTCCTGGGTCTTCTCATTCATAAAGGTTTCCCGTACCCACTTATTCAGTTTTTTCGTTTTTTGGTCGCCTGTTGTTCTGACGTTGAGCAGGTAACGAGGACCTGTATCTACGGATACCGTTACTGTGACCCCTGCCTCCTTACCAGGAACACGCTTCATGGAATAATCGACCTCAGGAAAGTAGTGGCCCTTCTTTTTAAGATATCGGGATATCTTCTCCATATCCCGGTCCAATCGTCGCCCGTCGAACCCTCCGCCGAGCCTGGTTGATAGGAGATTGAGAAATCGAAACCGCGAAATTTTCAAATTTCCCTTCATAAGAATTTCCCTGACCTCTGCATGCAGCCCTTCAAAGATCTGGAAAACGATATTGGTCCTCTGCAGTTCATCCGACTCTGTGCGATAGGCGATCTGAGCCTGGGTAAACCCCCTGTAAGCATAATAATCCTCGATCTTCTTTCTGTTTTCCTCCAGGTCTTCGAAATTAATCTCTTCATCACGCCTTAGAAGGATCTTACGGGAAAGATCACCATCGTTGATACTGAGGTTTCCCTCAAAGCGAACCTGTCCAAGCCATCTCTTGTGCTGCAGACGGAACAGGATCTTTACACCACCCTGAACTTGCTTTGCAAAAACAGAAATATTCTCAAAACGGCCGGTCCTGTACAGGTTGACAATGCTTTCCCTTACCCTGGCCGGCAGGAGGGGATCTCCTATGGACATGGAAAGGAGCGCAGAAAATTCATCCCTTGAGATCTCGGCACCATCAAAATCGAGGGCAACAATGGGCATTCCGGAGAGATCAAGAAAAGGTTTCGCCACCTCAGCCCCGGGCGTACCCGCCCCCAGGGCGAGATATACGACTATAAAAAGGAGAAAGCTCCTTCTCATCACGGGATCTCGAATTGAAAATCCAGGTCCAGACCGAACTCCGTTTCACTCTTTTGCTCGCCTACAAGGGAGAAAATATCTGAAACCCTGTACCTGAGCAGTACTTCCTGTCCCTCCCCCGCTATAACCGGAGTCGTCACTGTAAGGGAAAGCCTGTCACCCAGTTTCTTGTCCACCTGGATCCTCGGCTGCCGCTCGCCTGTTGAAGAAACCGCTGTGGGGTCTATAACAAAGCGATCGAAGCCTACGATCCTCTCCACTTCGCTCTCAAATCTACTTTTGAGCTCTTTCGTGAGAAGAAGCGTTGCTTCCACGGCAGTAAGGTTGCTTCTGGATGCAAACGCTTCCTCACCCACAACACCCCATGTCAGAAGAGAGATTATATCCACCTGGTTGAGGCTCGGGGTGGAGTACAATTCCAGTTTGAACTTGGACGGAACACCTGTAGCAACAAGTTCCACAACATAATCTTTGAACACGCCATTTCTGTCGAATCCGGGTATGTTCGTCTTGGCCGTGTAGTCAAAATTAGGCTCTATCTTCTGTGGATTAAAGAAACCCACAGATCCCTGCGTAACGTCGAAGTTATGGCCGCGATAGATAATCACGCCGGTGTCCATCTCGAGACGCCCGGCCAGTATGGGCCTTGCCGCAGTACCATAAAGACGCAGCGCTCCTGCGGCATCACCTCTAACAAGTTTGATATCTATCTCAAGGGGGTTTACCGTTTCCATCTCCACATCAAGGGATAGCCAGTCTCCCTTGCCCTCACCCACCCGCTCTTCATCGAAGGCGAACATTTTCTTGTCTCTGAAAAGAGCCAGGAGATTATCTATATCTATCTCACGCTGATAAGTGCCCTCGTCCATCATTACTCGTCCCCTGAGATCCCCCCGCCCCTCTGCGAACCTGAAGGCGATTTCCGCTCTGATCGTTGAGCTCAGGCCCTCGGGGAAATTAACGAGCACCGAATCAGCCCTGGCGGTAACACGTCCCTGAACCGGCTTCAAGCCTTCGAAAACTACGTCAGCATCTATCTCGACACTGCCGCCCCCTGAAACACCCCTTATCATGCTTGCCCTCATCCTGTTCTTGAGTATATCGATGCGTCCGGAAAGGTTGCTCATCTTCTGGGGAAACGGCAGGTGCGCTACGGAGGAAGCCTCAAAAACATCCAGATAGCCGGAGACTTCAGGATCGTCCAGCGGACCCGAGATCTTGAGCTGGAGCCCAACCCTGCCGAGGAACGTATCAAAGGTGGGTTCGAGATATCGGAAACCTCCTATGTCAACCTCACCTTCCATGCTGCCTTCGATAATCCCCGGAGGCCCAATTCTTATTGTCCCGCTCAACTCGGACTCACCGGACTTTAAATACAGTCGGGTGAAGCTGATACCTCTTTCTGAAATGTAATGGAAGGGCGTTTCTTTGATGGCATCGAACTTGAGCCCCTTCATGTCCAGGCGGGCGGTCAGTATCAATCCCTCAACCACCGTTTTATTAATATCTGTAAGTATCCCCTGGGCCTTGGCATCCGCGGTCATCTGCCAGGAAAAGTCCGGCGGGACCTTCAGTCCGAGGAATTGGTTCAAGTCTTCCCTGTAAACATCTCTGCTCGACCGGATCGTGCCCGAGAACGGGAATTCGCCGCCGAGCTTTACTTCGACATCGACCTTGAAAAGACCCTCCAGGAGATTCCCTTCAGCGAAAAGGTCCCTTCCATTGATGGCAAAAGACAGATCTCCTCCCCGCCAGGATCTTCCATCGTAGAATACAAGATCCCATTCTAGGGATCCGGAGGCTTTGATACCTTTGCCATCTATGCCGCCGGAGCTGACTGCTTTGATTATTACCCCGCCCGCCAAAGGGACCTTGAGCTTTTCCAGGGCACGGATCCCCTCCAGGGGTACCGGAGCATCTGAGATTATCTCAACCCGGTAGCGTCCATCTTTTATTGCTCCCCTGCCCCTGATCAGCACATCGTTCTTAACTATGTCCAGCTGATTGAAAGTAAGATCACCGCCGTCGTATCTCGCCGAAACCCTGATCTCCTGGAACTCCTCGTCGAAAATATACCCATCACGGGCTACAGCATCTCCTGAGGCGTTCCAGTTCCTGTCAATTCCGGAGATCTCCACCTGCATGGTTATTCTTCCGGCAATATCCATCTGTGTTCCCGCGGCGGCTAAGAGGTCCTGTAGATTGGAGCCGGACGTACCGACTACCCACCATCCCCTGTCTCTCTTTCTATTCCAGGGCATGAAACCCTGAAGCGCAACACTGGATGAACCGATCTTCAATGAGGCAAGGGGAAAACTTATACCTTTTTTGTCCAGTTCAAGTTTCGCTGTCAGTAGATCGGCGCTGTAATCCAGCACTTGCGCACCGCTCCATGTTAAATCTATGCTGCCGGAGGGCAGATCCCAGTCTCCGCCCAAGCTCCCTCTGACATCAAGCTCTCCGGCAAGTCCCTCTACCGACAATATGTCCTGCCAGCTGAACATATCGGGTTCCGACATCTCGAATATCAGATCGATGCCCTCCCTGGTCAGCTGTCCCGAGGCTTCAAGTATGAGTCCCCGCGACCTTGCGCTCATAGTCTGTATAGTGATCACCATCTCCTTCATCGACCCGATCATTGAAAAGTCGAAATTTCTTTCGATCCCCTCACCGAGTGGGACCCTGGCCTTCCCGGTCAGCTCCATATCCACGGAACCGTCTTTCTCGGTGGGGGTCAAAAAGCCTGACAGAGTGGATCTCGCCGTAATAGAACCCCTGAGCAGGTTGGACCTCGCCTGTATCTCACCGAGGATCGACCTGATCGGATATTCGCGCACGTCAAGGCGGGCGGAAAAGGGCAGACCTCTTATGAAGCTGATCTCCACATTCCCGGTCAGTGGTTGATCCTGGTAATTTACGATCACATTTTTCAGGTTGCCTTTGTCCGCGTCAATTATAATGTCGGCAGAGACCTCCCCCAGATCTCTTCCCGCAAGGGCCACGTCCACTCCAGACAGGTAGCCCGTAAAGACCGGTTCCTTGAGGCTGCCGGAAAGGCTGCCTGTCATCTTAAAAATTCCCCGGCCACCACCCAGCAGCCAGGGGAATTTCGACAGGTCTGCTTCCAGGCCGAGGGAACCAGTGAGGTCCCCCCCCCTTATCGGCATCTTGCCTGATGCCTCTATATCGAGAGGACCGCTGTTGAGATTAAATTTCGAAATTACCAGAGCATCAGGTGTAAAGAAAAAAGATGAGTGAAGCCTTTCAATATCAACCAGCCGCCCCTCTGGAAAAGCGGCCCATGTAAATTCACCGGACTGGGAGCTCACGGTTATGTTTCTGCGGTCCGGGGGATCGAAACGCCTTCTTCTGATATCTATCAGGACCCTGTCGAGCTCCAGCTCGATACCCGCCAGCATATCAGTATATGAGAGACTTACGTCCATCAGGGTGACGTTGTCTATGTCAATGCCGAAGGGAATTGCGGGCAAAGAACCGGGTTTTTTTTCCCGCTCCCAGAAAGGGAAGAGAGGTTCAACCGAATAACGGCCCGTAAGATTCTTGACGACAACCAGATCCAGACCTTCCAGGCGGATATTCTTAACGGCCAGAACACCCCTCAATGGAGCGAATGGATCCAGGGTGACAACCAGGCGCCTGGCATTTATTATTCTGTCGGTCTCGCCCCGAATATCGCTTAATACAACATCTTCCAGGGCGATCTCTGTAAGGAAAACATTCCGTTCGAAAGAGCCCAGATCCAGGCTGACTCCAAGCTGATCCCGAGCCATCCGCTTGAGGGAACTTAAGATCACATCGTCCAGCCACTCACTTCTGAGCAGAACTACGGTTACAGTAAAACCGGCTGCAACGAGTAGGATCAAGAAAGCGATTATTCGGCGTTTCAACCTGTTAGACCTCTGCTATCCGGTTTGTGATGAACGAAGAGAAATCATGTGCTGAGATTAGCAGATTTCTCGCAGCCTGTCGGAGCTCTCCGACAGGCGCCTAGTGATCCCGTTAATTTTCCCTGTCACCTGTGCCAGAGCCAAGGCGCTTCATTATTTTCTGTATATCTTCCCAGACATCCGCTTTCCTGTTTGGATCGCGCAGGAGAAAAGAAGGATGGTATGTGGGCATGAGCGGAATGCCGTAACAGTCGTGGAAATGGCCTCTGAGCATGGATATCCGGATATCTGTTTCCAGTAGTGTCTGTGCCGCAAAACTGCCCAGAGCGCATATTACCACCGGTGAGATTATCTCGATCTGTCTAAGCAGAAAAGGCTTGCAGGTAGTCACTTCAACAGGGAGGGGATTTCTGTTCTGCGGTGGTCTGCACTTTATAACATTGCAGATATAAACATCTTCCCTGGCAAGACCCATAGCCCTGAAGATCTTTGTCAGCAGCTGTCCAGCCTTTCCCACAAAGGGCTCTCCCTCGATATCCTCATCTCGCCCGGGCGCCTCACCGACAAATACGATGTCAGCCCTCGGGTTTCCCGTTCCGAATACCAGTTTAGTCCTCGTATCGCCTAACTGGCATCGGTGACAGTCACCTATGAACTCTCTCAAATCCTCCAGTGTTTTGGAATGTTCCACCTTATCCCCGGATGGGAGGGGAACCTGTTCAGATTGATAGCCGGGAAGATATTGTATACCGATGGTTTTCAGGTAGAGTCTGTAAAGATCATCCATTTTTTGCCGCTGCCCGCCAGAGAACAGAAGAGTGGTCAAGTATCCGGTGAGCAAGTTCGAGCTTGCTCATCAGTGGAAAACGTTCTACGTAGCCCTCTCTTCCCAGGAGGGTGGCACGATTTTCATCCTTTTCAAAACCGGAGTCGCGCTCCGTGATATCGTTTGCTACGATCAGGTCCAGGCCTTTTGACAGGAGTTTCTTCCTGGCATTATCTTCCAGACTTTCCGATTCTGCCGCAAATCCAACGTAAAGCCTGTCTCCTTTTGCTGTCGCCAGTTCCATTAGAATATCCGGGTTAGATTCCATTTCGAGAGTGATCTTCTTTTTCCCGTCTTTTTTTGTCTTCCGGGTACTCCTTTTCACCGGTCGGTAATCGGCAACGGCCGCGGTCATGATCAGCCATTGATTAGCTTCGATATGATCTCTGGCTGCAGCCAGCATCTCTTCCGCGGTCACGACGCGGATCGTTTCAATACCGTCGGGATCTTTCAGGGACGTGGGGCCGGATATGAGTGTTACAACCGCACCTCTGCCGCGGGCTGCCTCTGCTATAGCGTACCCCATTTTACCACTTGATGGATTGCTTATGAAACGCACGGGATCCATGGATTCCCTTGTCGGCCCTGCGGTAACCAGAACACTGAGACCGCTCATGTCGCATGCCCCGTAGAGAAGCTCTTGTGCAGCTTTGATGATAATATCGAGGTCGGCCAGTCTTCCCTTCCCTTTGTCACCGCACGCCAACTCACCCTCACCGGGAGGGATGATCTTGACGCCTCTCTCCTCGAGGGTACGGATGTTATCCTGAACTGTTGGATGGGACCACATATTTGTATTCATGGCAGGAGCTACAGCCACGGGACATCTTGCAACCAGGGAAATAGTAGTGAGCAGATCGTCGGCGATACCGCAAGCGGCCTTGGCAAGATAATTTGCCGTCGCGGGGGCGACGATGAAGAGATCTGCCCACTTGGCTCTGTCGATATGCCCCATCGTGCGTTCATCGGTGAGAGAGAACATGTCCAGGCCTACCGGGTTGCGGCTCAGGCTTTCCATGGTCAGGGGAGTGATGAAGCGGGTCGCGTTCTCGGTCATGACTACTGACACTTCAGCGCCTCTTCTTATAAACTCCCGCACGAGCTCGGCGCTTTTGTAGACCGAGATGCCGCCGGTCACACCGAGTAGTATCTTTCGTCCGTGGAAATTCGCTTTTTCGCCCATTGTCATATTCTATAAAAGGTTGAAGGTTAAAAGTTGAAAGTTGAAAGTTGAATTCTCAGGCCCAGGATTAAGATATCGATGTAAATAGTTACATTTCCTATCTATTTTGGCAACATGGAACTAGAAACCAGAAACTAGAAACCAGTTTAACACTACTCCTGTAAAAACGGATTATGCATCTTCTCCCTCCCAACAGTTGTAGATGGCCCGTGCCCTGGAAACACGTCTGTATCCTCGGGCAGGACAAGTATCTTCTCCTTTATTGAGCTTATCAGCGTTTCAAAGTCACCGCCCGGCAGGTCCGTACGCCCGATAGA
>QIFJ01000078.1 GCA_003229755.1 Pseudomonadota bacterium | reverse complement strand
TAGTGATTGGTGATTGGTTATTGGTGATTAGTAAATCATGAATAATGTCTAATGCTCTAATTTCGATTCATCTCCCAATTAGTTGGTGATTTATACATAATATCCAGGTTCCGTCAAAAGCCCCTTCGCCTTCGCAACCCCCTTTGAGCTTCGCTTCAGGGTCTTTTAACGGAACCCTGGATGAATAAATATATTCAGGCCGGGATTTTGGTGAATCACGAAGCGGAGCTAGCCCCACGCGCAGGCGAGTGATTACACCCAAAAGCCCGGCCTTATGATGGCACTTTACCGAAATTTCACCAACTAAATTGGAGATGAACCCTAATTTCTAATGCTCTTATGATCTAAACCCAATCTCCATTTTCCAATCTCTAATGTCCATGACTTTCAACCTTTAACTTTTAACTTTTAACTTGCTGAATTAGATTTGATCCTGCAGCGAATATTCCTCTCTCAGTTTGAAAACGAGTCTCTCTACAAGCTTATCATGGGACGAATGAATACCCTTCCACTCGTCTCCCTTGTAATGAACGCCGAGAAGACCGTAAGCGTTCCTGTCTGTTAGAAGCAGAATGAATTGAAAAGCTTCACACAACTCCTTTGGTATTGAAACCGTACTGATATTGAATTCCTTAAGTGATTGAAGCCCCGTTAGATCACCGAGTACGCAGATCCTTGTGGCCACGTCTGCAATTTCAGTATTCTTCTGCAGAAGCGCTTCTGTAATATAAATATTATTCGTGCCGATATACAAAAGCCCCCTCCTCTCAGGCTTGAGTATTATATTGCTGGCGATAGCCTCCTGAAGAAGGTATGAGAAGCTGGATTGAAAATTAAAGTAGCGAGTATCGGTTAATCCGGATAGATCTTTCTTCCAGCCGTCTCCTGTGGCCATCTCCACCATTTCCCAGAATTTCTTTGTTGCCCAGTAAACCCTGTTGAATGGGTCCTCGCGGCTTAGTTTTGCTTTCTCAAGGCTCTTCATGAGAAGGGCGTCCACTTCTTCACCGTCTTCAGGGAAACAGGCAACGCCATAATGAGGGGTCAGGCCATAACGCTCAAATCTTTCTCTCAGGTATTCCAGCTTGTCAAAACCGTTCCGAATCCTTTCAATGGTGATCCGACACCCCAGATTGTCTGTGTCCGGAAGCCCTATCAGGAAACGAAAACCACCCACGTGGGAAATAATATCGTAATCTCTTAACAGTCCTTTGAGAGTTTCAGCTATGTCGCGAAGGAGTCCCTGGGTCAAGCCATAACTCTGTTCTTTCTGAAACGTCTCAGCTCCGGCAAACTCCATGTTAACCAGGCCGAGTCTTCGGCCGTATCTTCTGGCCATGGTTACCTGCCGATGAAGAAAATCAAGAATGAACGCTTCGCTATACGTATCTGTATCAAGATCTCTAAGGGGATTTTGGCGAATCCTGTCCAGTGTGAGAGCATTGTGGAGGAAAGGGGAAAAATCCTCGGCTAGTAATTTTATACCCTGCATATCCTTATCAGCCAGTTGCCTGCCTGCTGGTGTCTTCAACTCCATGTGGATAATCCCCAGGATCATGTCATGGTACAGGACAGGAAGGAAGAAGCTGTCTGAAATGACCTTTCCATCTCTCTGTTCGAAAAAAGGTGTACCTCTGGATATCTCTTCATGCCTGTGAAAGACTTCTCCCGGGTCAATCGGGGCCGCTGAACTGGTTTTACCCCTAGTGGCCACAGCCCTGAAGTGCTGATGGTTGTCCAGGACCCAGAAGGTCCCCGTTACGCCATCTACCTTCCTCATGACGTTTGAAAGAAGGCTATCTGCCAGCTTCCCCAGATCGTGAACTTCCGTTATATCGCTTACGCTTCTCGCCATTTGATTATTTCAGATTAAAAGACTTCATGTACCGGGCACCTTAACCCAGCCCCAGAAGACCAATATACCTGCCAGAGCTCCAACAGAGTCTACGAGAATGTCCAATGGATCGAAAAGCCTGTGAGGGATGGCAAACTGGTAAACTTCTGTTGCTACTCCGAAAAGCACACTAACAAAAAAGCAGGTCATGAGCAGACTGCTCAGCTTTTTAGTTTTAGAGGAAAGATAAAGGGCTCTGGCTATCAGGTAACTCAATACCGCAAATTCACCGAAGTGTACGGCGCTGTTAAGGAAATCCGGGTGTGCAGGAAAGGCTTTCCCCGGGATCGATGAAAGTACAAGTATGAGGAGTGCTATGCCTGCAGGAGGAAGCCATAAATTCGCCGGGAGCGATGTTCCGATATCCTGCCTGGGATTCTGCATTTGTCGGAAGGGCTACCTTTCCCTGTTAGAATCAGTTCCATGTTCCAGGTTCCATGTTCCAAGTGAAAAATTATCACCTCATGTTCCATAGACCTGGAACTTGGAACCTGGAACATGGAACTGCTCTTAAGACATTACATTTTATACTTACTATAATCCTCCGGGTCCAGTTCCTTGAGAAGCTCGGTCCATTTATCCTCGGAGTCCCCGGCGTCCAGTATCGCGGAAATATCTATGGATGATTGATCCAGGACCGTACTGCTCATATAGATCTTGTTCTTTGCCCTGACAGACAGGGCTATTGCATCAGAGGGTCGTGAATCAAGCTCGATGTGTCCTTCATCCGATACAAGGTAGACCTTTGCGTAATATGTGTTGTCCTTGATATCCGTTATCTCTATCCGATCGACGGAATAGCCCACTTCAGAAATAACCGAATGCAGGATATCGTGGGTCATCGGGCGCGGTGGTTCCATCCCCGAAAGGCTCATTGCTATAGCATTTGCCTCGAACAGACCTATCCAGATGGGAACTACCCTGTTTCCGCCCATCTCCCTTAACAGGACAATAGGATTGTTGTTGTTTGGATCCACGGTCAGACCGTGGACTATAACTTCAATGAACTTATTCTCATTCACTTAACAACCTCACCTTCGAGGTGGATCTTCCTTGATCGATTTACTTTTACATTTATGAGGCTGCCGATCATATCTTCACCGCCGGGGAAGTGGATTATAAAATTATTCCTGGTCCTGCCTTCCAGAAAACCGTTTTCCTTCTTGCCGGTGCTCTCTACAAGCACTTCAACCTCTCTTCCAACCAGATCTTCATGTTTCCGGGCGGTTATCTTGTTCTGCAGATGCTGCAGTTCAGGCAGCCATCCCCTTTTAACACTCTCTGGCACATCATCCTCAAGCTGGGCCGCAGCTGTACCGGGACGCGGCGAGAACCTGAAGGAAAACGCGTTCTGATACCTCATTTCAGACAGGAAAGAAATAGTCATGTCGAAATCACTCCTCTTTTCACCCGGGAAACCAACAATAATGTCGGTTGTAAGCTCCACATCCGGTATGACGCCCCTGAGGGCCGCAACCTTCGACTGATATTCATCTGAGGTGTAGCCTCTCCTCATGCCTTCAAGCACTTTGTTCGATGCCGCCTGTACGGGCAGGTGTATATGTTCGCAGACCGTCTCAAGAGAAGCCATGGCATTGATCAGCTCCATGGAAAAATCTTTCGGGTGCGAAGTTACAAACCTCAGCCGCAACAGACCATGTATAGAGTCCACTTTTTCGAGTAGATCAATAAAATCATCGCCTGTCCCAGGATCCCTGTAGGAGTTCACGTTCTGGCCCAGCAGAGTTATCTCAAGTGCACCGTTCTCAACCAGGGACTCTGCCTCATTGATGATCTCCACAGAAGGCCTGCTTATCTCTCTGCCCCTTACGTAGGGCACGATGCAGTAAGCGCAGAAATTGTCACAGCCCTTCATGATCGTTACCAGCCTTGTGGGTTTGGAGATCACAGCATGCGACGGTACCTGGGCCGATGTGACTTTATCGGATTCTTCTCTGATCCTGCATACTCTCCTTCCCTTGCTTATACGTTCATCGAGAAGATCAGGCAGATCATCTATGTTATGGGTGCCGAATACCAGATCAACCAGGGGAGAACGGTCCAGAATGCCCTGCCCCTCCTGTTGGGCGACACAGCCGCCCACTCCAATAATGAGATCAGGATTCAGGTCCTTGAGGGGCTTCAGGCGCCCTATCATACTGAATACCTTGTGTTCAGCCTTGCCGCGGACGGAACAGGTGTTGAGCAGTATCAGGTCAGCTTCATCCGCTGAAGCAGCTTCGATGTACCTGTCATCCAGACACGCCATTATTTTCTCGGAGTCGTAAACGTTCATCTGACATCCGAAAGTCTTTATGAATACTTTTCCGGTCTCTTCCATATGCTGTTCGCCATAGTAAAATAAAGACCGACTCTGTCAGATTCCTGACAGGGCCAATTTTACAGCTTCTTCTGGGTCACTTGCCGAAATGGTACCGTCGATCCCCCACTCCCCCAGATCGATCACCGGCTTGCCTATATTTAGCGAAATTGCTATCTCAGACAGTGTACCGCTTCCACCCGGCAGGGCGATGAGGGCATCGGAACTCCGTACAATGAGGACATTTCGCCCGACACCCATCCCCGAAGGGATAGGTATGGATATATAGGGGTTCGCCTGATGTCTGTCATCCCCCGGCAGTATGCCGATAGTTGTGCCGCCAATTTCATACGCTCCCCTTGAGGCTGCCTCCATAACGCCCGAAAGCCCTCCGCATACAAGAGCGGCACCTGCTTCGGCGATCATTCTGCCTACCTCGTATGCTTCACGGTGGTTGCTAATTGACGGGACTACTTCCTCTTGTGCCGATTACGGGCCAGTAGCTTTTTGTGTTTGTGTTTTCTCATTTTTTTTCGACGTTTCTTAACAACGCTTCCCAAGCTTCGGTCCTCCTTTCATAAGTTCTTGCTGTCCTGATACCGGCCGGTAATGTCTCAAAGACCCGGGGAACAGTCAACAGTAGAATCGTAAGGGTATTATAGGGTTGGTAAATTTGCAATGTTTTATAAATCTGATCAACTAACAACCAACATCTTTAGAATTCTCCCCAAATCAGGGCGGGTTTCTGAGTGTAATCACTCGCCTTCGCAACCCCCTTTTAGCTTCGCTTCGTGATTCACCAGAACCCCGCCCATCATTTATTCCTTATTATGATACGTGGGTCTTGGGTCTGGGGACCTGGGGCAGCAGCTTCTATTTTCGCGAGTTGGACGGAAATAGAAGCCGTTGATTTCCCACCATTCTCGAGTTTTCGATCAGGGATAGAGTAAAATCTATTCCAGAACCCACAGCTTCCCTGATGGGCTTTGCGTGTGCAAGGTTTACAGCTATAGCGGTAGAAAGGGCACAACCGGTCCCTCTGGGTGTGGGACCGGATATCCTCGGGTGCCTGAATACATTTCTCTCACTCCTTTGGTAAAGGGTGTCCTCACAATCCTTGCTATCCCCTTCACCATCCGTAACGAGAACGGCCCTGGGGCCCCTGGAAAGGAGCGCATTAACCTTGTCCTCTAAACTGCTGCCGGTGAAACCAGCGGTCTGTGCGAGGAACTCCAGTTCATCCAGGTTGGGGGTTACGAGGGTGACAGACGCCAGGAGACTTTCCAGGAGAGACCTGGCGCCATCCTCCTGGATCAGGGCCGAACCGGCTGTTGATCTCATCACTGGATCCAGAACGACCGGGATACCCACTTTTGTGATAGCCGATATCCCCGCAGAAACAGCCCTTACGATCTCCTCTTTGAAAAGCATGCCGATCTTTACAGCGCCTATACCAGGAGGATCAGAAAAAGCCGCCTCAATGGATGCTTCAATATTATCGATGGGTACAGGTGCCACTGATGTAACACCAGCGTCTGTCTGGGCAGTGGATGCTGTCAGAACGCACTTTACAGGCATTCGGAGGGCCTCAGCGGTCCTTACATCAACCTGCATCCCGGCAGCGCAGCTGCTGTCTGACGCGGATATTATAAGTACCGCGCAGTGTTCCGGGATTCTTTCATTAATTTCTGAAGTGATCGTGGCCACCTTTTTCCGGTACGGGGACCTGGCGTCCCCTGTTAAAAAGTTGGATCGACTCGCCCTTCTCGACAATTCCTATGGGCTGTATGGGCGAATCCAGTCCTTTCAGCGCTTCTTCAAGGAGCTTGACGTTTTTCTCCCGGATCATGAACAACAACCGATAGTCTTCACCTCCCGTAAGAGGCCACTGGTACGGGTCGATATTGGCCGCTTTAGCCGCCTCGACAAGCTCATCGGTCAGCGGTATCTTATCCAGAAATAATCTGGCGCCCACTGAACTGGCCCTGCATATATGACCGAGATCCTGAAGGAGGCCGTCGCTGATGTCGATAGCACAGGCGCACAGACCCGATTCAGAAAGGATCGAACCCAGGTCCAGTTCCGGCACAGGTCTGTTATGGGCCCGAATCAGTGGTTCGGCTGTGACATCTTTTAAGGAGAACTGATCAAGAAGAAAAGCAAGGCCCGCTGCCGATTCACCTGTTGGACCACTCAGGTAGATTATGTCTCCCACAGCAGCAGCAGCACGTCTGAGGGCGGCCCCCTCTTTTACATCTCCAACCACGGTTACCGAGATCGCCCAGCCCGCCTGTGAGGATACAGTGTCCCCGCCTGATAATTGCACCCTGTCCCCCGCGGCCTCCAGAAAACCCTTGATGAACATGTCCATCTCCTCAACTTCAGTTCCTGGTGTCAGTGCAAGAGACAGATATGCCTGTATTGGATTGCCACCCATAGCCGCAATATCACTCAGGTTGACCACCAGTGATTTGAATCCCAGATCCTCAGGAGGGGTGGATTCCCTGAGGAAGTGAACACCTTCCATCAGCATGTCTGTAGTGACGACCAGCTCACGACCCGGTTCAGGAGCGAGTATGGACGCATCGTCACCGATGCCCAGGACCACAGGGGTTCTTTCACGTCCCGCTGCAGCAAGGACCCTGTCAATAAAGGCGAATTCGCCGAGCTCCCTGATCTTCATCTGATCCGCCTTCCCTCTTCAATAGATTCGATGAGGGAAGCACAGCGACCCTTAATATCTTCATGGCTGATAACGTAAGAGATCACAGCTATACCATCTGCTCCGGCATTGATCACCTCCGCCGCGTTCCGGGAGTTGATACCGCCAATAGCCACTACGGGCAGTTTTGTTGTGCCGCATAGTTCTTTGAGCCCGTCTATACCCAACGGTTCCCCGAGATCGGTTTTGGTTGATGTGAAGAAAATACCGTTTGCCGCAAGGTAGTCGACGCCGGAATCCTCAGCCCTTACGCACTCTTCCGATGATCTGACCGATACACCTATAATAAAACCCGGTCCGGCGATCTTCCTCGCGGAGGCGGCATCCAGGTCGTCCTGCCCGAGGTGAACCCCGTCCGCGCCGCTTGCAAGGGCAACATCCAGGCGGTCATTTACAATGAAGGGAACAGATGATTCCCGGCAAACGTCCCTTATGATAATGGCTTCATCCATCATCTGGCGGGCTCCACCCTCCTTATGCCTGTACTGAATAATAGTTGCGCCGCCGCTTATAGCCTCGGAAACAACATCCTCATCCGAACGCCCCAGTGAGAGGTCCTTGTCTGTGAGTATGTATAGTGACAGGTCCATTATTGACCTAGTTTCTGGTTTCTAGTTTCTTGTTTCTAGTAATCACCTATTCCCAATAACCCCCACACCCCGATGCTCCGATACCCTGGCCGGAACCATGGATAACCAAAGGCAAATCAGGCCGGGGTTTTGGTGAATCACGAAGCGAAGCTCAAAGGGGGTTGCGAAGGCGAGTGATTACACCCAAAAACCCGGCCAGATGAATACACGATACCAATTCCATCCCCTCCATCCCTGTTAGAATCCATTGCCTGCCATTCTTTGGTCTTTGTTTTGCCCATAGCCTATAGCCTACCGCCTATAGCCTGCCTTCTCTAATTTCCAATGTTCAAATTTACAGTTCAGATATCCTCAGACTTGCTCCCAGATCCAGCCCCGGCGCGTTGTGCAGCGCGTCCAGTATGGCAACCTGGAAACTTCCGGGACCCTGGGAATTTTCCGCTGCCACTTCGCCACAGGAGCCGAAGACGGCAAGGCCTATAGCGGATGCTTCCAGCCTTGGCAGTCCCGAACAGTTAAAGACCGCTACAGCCGCCGATGCGGAGCACCCGGTACCTGTCACATTAGACATCATGGGGTCACCGTTCTCAACTCTCAGGACCCTGCTCCCGTCTGTAACCCAGTCTATGGGTCCCGTTACACAGATAACGGCATTGGCAGCCTCTGCCAACTCCCTGAACAGCTCAACTGGCACTTCACCTGATTCAAGGGAATCAACGCCATGGATATCCGCGACACCGCCTGCGAGTGTGGTTACCTCTGCCTGATTACCCCTCACGACATCAGGACAAACCTCTGTCATGATCCGGTTCGAGACCTCTGTTCTCAGGCTCGTGGCGCCTGCACCGACGGGATCCAGGATAACCGGCACACCAAGTTCCTTGGCTTTTTTACCGGCGCTGAGCATTGCTTTCACCCAGTGAGGCGAAAGGGTGCCTATGTTTATTACAAAGGCCGATGCGAAGGCGACCATCTCCTCGACCTCCTGAGAATCATGGGCCATAACCGGTGAGGCGCCCATGGCAAGCGTGACGTTAGCGGTGACGTTCATTACCACGTAGTTCGTAATGTGGTGAACGAGGGGGCTTTTTTCGCGGATCTCACTGTCCGCTTCAATGTATTTTTCTCTCCATCTGCTCATTGTAACCTCCAAAAAATAGTTGAAAGTTAAAAGTTGAAAGTTAAAAGTGAAAAACGAATATCAATAATTAGCGCATTAGAATATTAAACGTCGCCCTAACATATACGCGGCAGCATATCCCCCGTCAGTCGATCTACAAGCCTCCTGCCTCCCATGAGGGTCCTGAGAACTACTTTTGATGGATGGTCATCCACCACTTCGCCGATGATCATGGCATCCCTTCCCAAAGGATGGGATTTGATAGCCTCCAGCGCTTTTTCGGCGTCAGGCTCCCTGACAAGGGCAACCATCTTCCCCTCGTTTGCCAGATAAAGCGGATCGTAGCCGAAGAGTTCACAGGCTCCTATGACTGCTTTCTTCAGGGGAATTTTCGCTTCCCTGATCAGGATGCCTACTGAAGACTGGGACGCGATCTCGTTTAAGACTGTCGCTAATCCGCCCCTCGTCGGGTCGCGCATGACGTGAACACCTTCGGGTACTGCCTCAAGCAGTGTCTGCACAAGATAGTTAAGCGATGCGCTGTCGCTAATTACAGGTGTTGAAAACTCTATCCCCTCCCTGGAGGAGGCTATGGCAATACCGTGATCGCCGATAGTACCCGAAAGTATTATTCTGTCACCGACCTTTGCTCCCTGACCGCAGATATTTGTTTTTTCACTCAGGATACCGATCCCCGTCGTGTTAATGAAGATCCTGTCTGCCGAGCCTCTGGCCACAACTTTCGTGTCTGCGGTTACTATACGAACACTCGCTTCCGCAGCCGCCACAGCCATGGATTCGGCTATCCTTTCCAGTTCGCTCAACATCAAACCTTCCTCCAGGATAAAGCCCGCACTCATGGCAATTGGTGTCGCGCCTGACATGGATATATCGTTTACTGTACCGTGTACCGAGAGGCTGCCGATATTTCCACCGGGGAAAAAGATCGGATCTATCGTGTAAGTATCTGTACTTATAGCTATTTTCTTTGTATCAATATTTATCACGGCCTGGTCGTTCATGAGGAGAAGCGCCGGATCAGTAAAGTACTTGAGGAAGGTCCGCTCTGTAAGTTCCTGGCTCTTCTTGCCGCCGCTGCCGTGGCTAATTAATATTCTTTCGTCGGTCAAGCTTGACCTCCTCATTCTTCAGTTTCTTGTTTCTAATTTCTAGTTTCTAGTAAAGAGAAGAGCGATAATGGATTTGGCAATCATCAGCTGTTCATTGTTCACCATAACTTGGAACCTGGAACCTGGAACTTGGAACTACTCACTATACCGATACCATGCAGCACATGATCCCTCAGATGAGACCATGCAGGAACCCATCGGGCTCTGGGGGCTGCACTCATTTCCAAAAAGGTGACACTGTGGGGGATCAATTACTCCTCTGAGTACCTCTCCACAGGCACATCCGGGCGGGTCTGAGCCCGTTTCAACCTCTGTTAAGCCGTACCTGGTTATTGCGTTGAATTCGGAATATTCCTCCCTGAAATCGAGGCCGGAATCGGGTATGTATCCTAACCCTCGCCATGGAGTGTCGACAGGTTTGAATATTTTCATGAGGAGGTCCATCGCCGCCCTGTTTCCCTCATCTGTAACTGCTCTTTTATAAGTGTTATATACTTCATGTTGTTTATTAGCTAACAATCCTAAAGCGACTGATATTCCAAGCATAATATCTAACGGTTCAAAACCAGCAATAACACAAGGCTTTCCGTATTTCGCGGCAACCGGCCTGTAGGTGTCAGCACCGAGCATAACGCTGACATGGCCCGGACAGATAAAGGCATCTAAGGCGACATCCTCGCTGTCCAGAAGTGCGGCAAGGGCAGGCGGGAGCAGTTTGAATGCAGGATAGACTGTAAAGTTGCTGATATTATCCCGTTGAGCCCTTTCAACAGTAGCGGCAATAGTAGGTGATGTAGTCTCAAATCCTACACCGAGGAATACAACTTCCCTGTCCGGGTTCTCGCCAGCCCACCTCAGCGCGTCCAGGGGTGTAGCTGTTATTCTCACGTCCGCTCCTGCCGCCCTTTCCTTCTCAAGGCTGGTAAAAGAACCCGGGACCCTGACCATGTCACCGAAAGTGGCGATAGTGATGTTTTTCTCCACAGCCATCCCGGAAAGTGCGATCATCCTGTCCATATCCTCTGTTGCTGTAACGCAAACCGGACAGCCCGGTCCTGAGACGAGGGTGACGTTTGAGGGAAGAAGGGATTTTATCCCTGCCCTGAATATGGAAACAGTGTGACTTCCGCAGATCTCCATTATCTTCACAGGCCCGGGAAGCTTTGCGGCAGCCTTTTTGATCTGCTGGTGAAGAGCTTTTGCGGCCTCAGGATCCCTGAATTCACTCAGATATTTCATCGTCGATTATCCCGATGTACTCTTCAAAAAGTTTGATGGTTTCTTCGGCTTCAGACTCGTCCAGTACATTTATGATGAAACCTGCATGAACAAGTACGTAATCGCCTACTGAAACATCCGGAACTAGATCCGCGGAAGCTACCTTGGTGGTGCCGCCGAAATCAACAGTAGCCATATTGATATCGTTTATGTTAATTACTTTCCCGGGTACTGCTATACACATCCTGTTAATCTCCTGATTTTGAATATTAACGACTTCGTAAAAAGTCTCTTTGAGCCATCCTACGACCCCATCAATATCGCATAAACAGCCTGACCGAGGCTTATACCACCATCGTTGGGCGGTACCGCCCTGTGCAGAACGGGGTGTATATTCCTCTTCTCAAATTCAGCTGTGATCATCGTACTTAATGTTTGATTCTGCATGACACCACCGCTCAGGACTACCGTTCTATCCAGATCATTAAACCTCTCGAGGGCATGTTCAGCTGCCTCTCCAAGCGCTGCGGCGAATGTCCTGTGAAACATCCCGCCAAGCATTCCGGCTTCTGTTCCTGAGAGTATTAGCTCCAGAGCTTTTGCGAAGGCCGGTTGCAGATCCAGTATGATATCGGAATTGGCTCCGCCTTCGATGGAAAACGGAAGGATATCCTCAACCTGTCCGTCAGTCAACATCTCAAGTTCAATGGCCGGCTGCCCTTCAAAGCGTGTTTTATAACAGATACCCAGCATAGCCGAAAAGGCATCGAACAGGCGGCCTGCACTCGATGTCATTATGCCGTGGGAACGATTTTTTACGAGGGTCAACAGAATCTCCAGGTTCTCTGGATCGATATCGGGAAATAACCTTTTTGAAAGCGCAACAGCGTCCTGGTCAAACACTTCGAACATGTACGACAGTGCCATGCGGTAAGGCTCCAGGATGGCCTTTTCACCTCCGGGCATCCAGACCTGTTTGAGATGACCCAAACGGTTCATCTCGGTACCATCCACAAAGAGGAGTTCTCCGCCCCAGATGGTATCGTCCTGACCGTATCCAGTTCCATCCAGAGCCAGACCTATGACAGGTCCTGTGAGGCTGTTATCCGCCTGACAGCTCAGGATGTGGGCGTGATGGTGCTGTACCTGAAAAACTGGCAGATCCTCCTGCCAGGGCTTGTCACCTTTTTCAAACGCCAGGCCTGTTGTGAGGTAGTCGGGGTGCATATCGCAGGCGACAGCCGAAGGCTCGACATCCAGGATATCTGTAAGGTGAGAAACCACCTCCTTGAGAAAATCAATGGTCTCCAGGTTCTTAAGATCCCCGAGATGCTGCCCGATAAAGGCCCTGTTCCCCTTTGTGAGGCAGACTGTACCTTTAAGCTCCGGACCCAGTGCCAGAACCGGATCACCTTCCACTGGAATAAATACCGGTGCTGGAACATAGCCCCTTGCTCTTCGAAGAACAAGGGGTCCTTTTTCAGGTTCTCTTGTATCAGGTCGCACGATCGAATCGTCGCACCTGAGAACTATTTCCCTGTCGTGCACAAGATACGCGTCTGCTATTCCACGAAGCCGGGAGACAGCCTCATCGTTACCGGCGCAGAGTGGTTCGTCGCTCAGATTTGCGCTCGTCATAATGAGAACGGGAAATTTTTCCATAAGTAGAACATGAAGAGGTGTATATGGAAGCATCAGGCCGTAATAGCGGCTGCGGGGCGCCACCAGGCTCGACAGGTGGATACCGGGCTCCTTCCTTTTCGGCAGAAGGACAATGGGACTTTCAGTGCTGACAAGGTACCGTTTGCCTGTATCATCCAGAGCACTGAGTCTGGAAGCAGTCTCAATATCCCTCACCATCAGGGCAAAGGGCTTTTCTTCCCTGCCCTTCCGGGCACGCAGTCGGCGAACAGCGTTATCGTTGCCCGGATCTGCCACGAGATGGAATCCGCCAAGCCCCTTGACAGCAGCAGTTTCGCCCCTGGCGATCAGATCTACCGCTTTTTGGAAGGGATCACCTTCAATTTCTGCTCCCCCGGGCATAAGGAGGGACAGCTTGGGACCGCAGTCGTGACAGGCATTGGGCTGAGTGTGAAATCTCCTGTCGGATGGGTCCTCGTACTCGGTTAGACACGGCTCGCACATGGCAAATGCGTCCATGGATGTATTCTGCCTGTCGTAGGGAACCGAATTTATAATTGTATAGCGCGGACCGCAGTTGGTGCAGTTGATGAAAGGGTACGTATATCGACGGTCTCCGGGGTCCAGCAGCTCGGCCCTGCAGTCGGAACATATGGCCACATCCGGAGAAATGAGCACCTTGACATCCGGGTTAGCGAGGCTCTCCCGTATGACAAACTCCCTGTAACCGAGACCGGGCAGCTGCTTATGGAAGATGGAGGATATTCTGGAAATGGGTGGAGATGAACCGTTAAGGCGTTCCATGAAGAGGTTCAGGGATTTTACCGGCCCCTCCACTTCGATGAGGACGCCGTCAGAAGTGTTCGTGACCCAGCCATTCAGATCAAGTTCCCGGGCGGTCCTGTAAACAAAGGGACGGAAGCCGACTCCCTGCACTATACCGTGTACTTCTATTTTGTATCGTTTAATCATTGTGATTATCGTGATGCGCAATTTAAAGGCTATGGGCTGTGGGCAATGGGCTAAAAACAAAACTATCAACTAATAATATCTTTAGGATCCTCTGCAAATCAGGCCGGGGTTTTGGTGAATCACGAAGCGAAGCTAAAAGGGGGTTGCGAAGCCGAGTGATTTCACCCAAAACCCCGGCCATTCGAACAACTTTAAACTGTTTTTGATTTCGATACGAAATCTCTAACCCAATCCATCCAGCCGCCTAATCCATCACCCGTCGTGCAGGAGGTTTTTAAAACGTGAATGTCCGGTTTAAGTGATCTTGAGTTCTTAATGACTTGCTCCACAGAAAAGTCTGTATAGGGCAACAGGTCCATTTTGTTTATCACCAGTACATCCGAGGTGTGAAACATTGCTGGATATTTCAAAGGCTTGTCGTCGCCCTCTGTAACGCTTATCAGGACTACCCGCGTGCCCTCACCCAGGTCGAAGGCAGAAGGGCAGACAAGGTTCCCGACGTTCTCTATAACTATCAGGTCGGTACTGTCAAGATCGAAATTTTCAAGGGCATCCTTGATCATCAACGCTTCCAGGTGGCACGCCCCCCCTGTGTTTATCTGGTGGACCGGGACTCCTGTCCTGGCAATGCGTTCCGCGTCATACCGGGTCTGTACGTCCCCCTCGATGACACCTATGGAAATATCCCTGCTCAACTCCCCGAGCGTGGCTTCGAGAAGAGCGGTCTTTCCGGAGCCGGGGGAACTGACCATGTTGAATACGGCGATACCTCTGGTCTTGAAAATTTCCCGCACTTCTTTTGCGACAATGTCGTTCCGGGTTAAAACTTTCTGCTCAAGCTTAATGTTCGTCATATTTTCCTTATACTATTTCCAGGTATGCCACGCCCCTGCGTGGAGTTTAAAGTTGAAGGTTGAAAGTTGAAAGTTATAACCAACAACTTCATTAATCCATTATCCAAATTCCTGGATCAACTAGCCACAGGATTGCTTCGTCATTAAATTCCTCGCAATGACTTTTGTATTATCTTTGTGTTTAACCCAGGTCCAGGTTTTTCCCTGCGGTCCCCTGCGGTCCGTCCATGTGGGAGGCCTGCGGCCCTCTGCGTTAAGGCTTTTTTCGCCTTTCGCTGTTTCAATACTCCAATTTCCTGTTTCGAATCTAGAATATCCAATGCTCTAATGTTCCAATTTCTAGTTCACTTTCAACTTTCAACTGATAAATATCACTCTACTTCAATATCCACCACCGACAGTTCATCTCCCTGGAGCATCTCGGTGTCAAACCCGTTGCAGGAGGGGCATGTGAGGTACTGTCCTTCACCTGTAAATTCTCCGTCGCAGGTACGACAGTGAACCTTAAGCGGTACCCTTTCCACTACAAGCTCGGCATCCACGGTTAGTTTCCTGTCACCCTTGATGGCATCGAAGGAAAATGTCAGAGAATCAACCTCGACTCCTGAAATGTCCCCTACTCTCAGGCGAACTGACTTAATGCGGTCGGATCCGTGCTCTGAGGCGGCTTTCGCCACAATATCCAGGATCTCCATGGCTATGGAGAGTTCGTGCAACTTACCACTCCTTACACTTTTGGGGAATCAGATGTCAGCGTACTGTGGAGGACCAGGTTTAACAAATGGACCCTTGAGGTATTTGCTGTATTCAGCCGGGTCCAAGCCCGCGGTTTCAAGGACAAGCTCAAGGATCCTGGGTAGCTTTTCTTCAATCTCCGGAGATAGTTCCATGGACATGAAAATCTCGGACGGCTCTACCCCGATAAAGGTTGTCTCCGGAGAATCGCCCACCGCGCCCGAAAGTGTGACTACCTCATCGATACTGATCTGATGAACCGATGTCTTGTATGTGTCCGGAAAGTGCGTGTACTCATCGATGTCGAACCTGTAAAGAGAAGCAGGCTCACCGCCGCCTTTTACGCAGTCGACGATGATGAGCCTGTCTGTATCGAGTATGAGGTGAAAGAGCTTGAAACCGTCGGTGCCTCCCTCGATGACCTCGATGTGATCCGGCAGGGGAAATTCCTTGAGATGAGTCGCAATATGGACTCCGATACCTTCGTCCCCTAATAAAACGTTCCCAACGCCCAGGATCATTATCTTCTTGCCGGTTTCTTCCTTCTTCATCTCCTTTTCACACCACCTTGATCCAGCTGAACGTTAATGGTGGTGGTGGGCCCCCTCTGATTCCATGCCAAGGATCATCAGCTTGAAGGCTTTGAAATCCTCAAAGAGCACAAGGTAGACGTGAACCATTGTTGTTACAATGAACACCCACATCGTGAGGTAGTGGATGACGTAAACATTGAGCAATCCGCCCGCAGCTCCGATCACAGGCGCAAAGAGTGGATTGGTTTTCCAGTACATGGCAAATCCGGTAAGTCCCTGAAAGATCAGCAGGAATAACCAGAAGGAATAGGTGGACTTCTGCAATGTATTGTACTTGGCCGTCATCGGCAGAGTCTTCCTCGTGAATGTGTAGTATGAAAGCAGCGGGAAGAGTGTTCCCTTGTTCTCCTTCTGAGGGAGAAACTCCTTGATGTCGCCGTTAGTGCCGAAAAATGCCCAGTAGACCCGCACTACCAGGTTCAGCAGCACAATAAACATGGCCCAGAAATGAATTGTCCGCGCGGTAGCCATGCTCATGCCGAAGAGCGGAAAATTCGGCTTGTAAATGAAGAACCCTGTCACAGCCAGGGCGATCATGGCCAGGATGTGAATTGAGTGCATGAGCCTGGCAGGAACCGGATGATGCTCTTTCGTGTACGCCATCAGTTCACCCCTTTCTACTCGATCCTGAACTTCAGGATCTCGTTGGTTCCGGGGTGGATGATGTGAACTGCGCAGGCGAGACACGGATCGAAAGATCTGATAACTCTCACTATGTTGATAGGATTCTCGGGATCCGGAACCGGTGTTCCGATCAGTGACTCCTCATACTGGCCCCTCTGACCCTTCTCGTCCCTGGGTGAAGCATTCCACGTAGAGGGAACCACCGCCTGGTAGTTCTCGATCTTCTTGTCCTTGATCTTGATCCAGTGTCCAAGAGCACCTCGCGGAGCTTCATAGTAACCTGAACCCTGACCAGAGCTGGGCGGCTCATAGTTATCCGTATCATGGACACGGAAGCCCGGCTTGCCCATTAGATCGATGAGTTGAGCCAGCCATACCTGCATCTGGTCAGCCAGCAAAACTGTCTCCAGCATCCTGGCTGCGTGGCGCGCGACCGCTCCAGGCTTGACGCCCTTCTTTACCAGGCCCATCAGGTTAGGCTCCTGCATGACGAACATTCGTGCCAGTGGACCCACCTCCATGGGCATACCGTCATAACGCGGCGCCTTTACAAAGCTGTAGGCGTCTGATTTATCCAGGTCGAAGACCTGCTCGCCATCGTATGGGTGCACAGGATCTTTATCCCTGTACCAGGCGTGTTTGACCGACTCGGTGACCTTCTGCTGGTCAAACTTCTCCGGTTTCGGGATATTTCCGTTCTTGATGACACCGGGTTTGAAAAAGAGGTTCTTTCCGGAAGCATCCTCCGGGAAGGAACCGTAACACAGGTAATTCAGATGCCCGCCGCCTATTCCAAGCTTCGCCAGTGGGAACAGGGGGCCTGTACCGAAGAGAAGGACGTCTTTCATATAGACATCCTTGATGAAGGCCGTTACCTCAGCAAGCATTGATTTGAAACGGCCCAGCTGCTCTGCTGAAGGAACCTGCGTGACTCCGCCCACAACAATGCTCTGGAAGTGGGGGGCTCGTCCGCCCAGAATGGCGCCCATGTTCTTGGCTGTTACCTGAACCTTCAGGGCGTCAAGATAGTGTTTTACAGCCATTATAACGATGTCCGGATCAGCAACCGAGAAGTCATCAGGCTCGTACCTTGGGGTCAGTGGATAGGTGTCACCTCTCTTAACCAGACCAACGATCTTGTCCTTGACCGCAAGCAGCTCAGGATCTTTACCCTTGTAGTTTGCTATGGCCATGATGTCGAGGTAATCAAGGGCAGTCAGGTGATAGAAATGGATGATGTGGTCGTAGAGATACTCAGACGCCATGATCAGATTTCTGAGGATGCGTCCTCCCTCCGGTACCTGGGCGCCGAATGCTTCATCAAGCGCTGCTGCTGAAGCCATGGTGTGAACTGAGAAACATACTCCGCAGAAACGACTGGTCACCCAACTGGCGTCCCTTGGATCCTTTCCTGTGAGGAGAGCCTCGAAACCACGGGCCATCGTACCGCTGCTCCAGGCGTCCTTTACCTTACCGTTCTCGAGCTCAACCTCGATCTTGAGGTGACCTTCTATTCGGGTTATCGGATCAACTGTAATACGCTTACCCATCAGCTCTCACCCCCTTCCTCAGGCGGTCCGCCCTTTCCAAGGCGTCCCGTAGCTGCCTGGCCGATGAAGTGACCTGCCAGGCCCACAGCCGTGGCGCCGGCGAGCAGCGCACCAATAGTCTCTATCCTCATACCGGCGATATCCTTGGTCTTGGCGTAAAGCGGGGACATGCCGGTGTAGAACTCGGGTTGGGAGCATCCCTGGCACCCGGCACCGCAGCCGATGCACCAGTTGAGCCCGTCGTTCCACCTTCTCGTGGGACAATCTGCGTACGTCCAGGGACCTTTGCAGCCTTTCAGGAACAGACATGAGTTCCGCTCTTCGAAGCTGTTCCAGTCCTCGAGGAACTCGCCGTTGTCGAAACGTCCACGGCGCTCGCAGTTGTCGTGGATGAGCTTGTCGAAGAACATCAACGGCCTTGCCACGCTGTCCATTGGAGGCGCCTTGGCAAAGAGGAGATAGTAGACTATTGTGCCCACCAGGTGTTCAGGATGAACCGGGCAGGTGCTCAGGTTGATCAGAGGTTTTTTGGGTACAAGTCCGTTCTCCATAGCCCAGCCGACACCCTGCCCGTTGCTGGGAGTGCCCCTTGGAATACCGCCGTAGGTCGCACAAGCACCGATAGCGATAACAACAGCGGCGTTGGCCGCGGCCTTGTTCAAAGTTTTAACGAAAGGTACATCAGCTATCTGGACGAACCGCTCATCGGCTTTGGGTATCGATCCCTCGACTATGAGGACGTACCCCCCCTCCGCGATGGTATCGTGGAGAGCCTTTTCGGCTACATAACCCGAAGCAGCCATAAGTGTCTCATGGTACCTTAATGAAATGGTGTCGAGGACGATCTCCGCCGTTCCCGGGTTTGAGGTGTTAATAAAAGAAATCGTGCATCCGGCACAGTCCTGACCTTCCAGCCAGATAACCGGGGGTTTCTTGGCCGCGTCGCCAACCGCCCTGGCTATTCTGGGAACCGCTGCCTCGGAAAGGCCCAGGATAGTGGCTGTCCCGGCGCAGAACTTCAGAAAATCGCGCCGATTAATGTTTCGGAATGACCTCAGCAAATTGGAACCTCCTTTACCCTGAAAAATTAAGATCTAATGGTAAGATAATGGCTTTAAAGCTTTCCCCCCCGGAGAAATGTCACAAAACATCGACAGAGTTTATCAAATGGTGTTTTAAAGTCAATTGAAAAAGTTTGTATCGCAGGGACTTTAGCAGTATTGGCAGCACAATAGGCCATTAGAGCATTAGATATTAAAGTTGTTAGTTGATGGTTTTGCTTTTAAGCCTATAGCCTGCCGCCTATAGCCCATAGCCTGTTTCCACTTTACGTTCTTTTAAGCGTATCGATCTCAAATTTTTTCAGGCGGCGGAAACTGGCCGGCTTCATGCGCTCCATCATCTTGATAGGCCCGATCTGCACCCTTATGATCTTCCTTGCTTCATTACCCAGACTCTGTGCCATCCTCTTGAGCTGGTTCTTTCTCCCTTCCCTGAGAACGATCCTGTACCAGTGCTCCTTCCTGTTGTCCGTCTGCACTTCCGAGATCTCAGCTGGTAAAGTCTGGACTCCATCGATGTCGACACCGCTTCGAAATTTACTGAGCTCACTTTTTTCCAGTTTCTTTTTCATCCTGACCAGATAGACTTTCGATACATGACCGCCGGGGTGCGTAAGATGGTGCGTCAGATCCCCATCGTTAGTGAGGATTATCAGACCCTCGGCATCGTAATCCAGGCGCCCCGCGGTGTGCAGGCCCGCCGCAATCTCAGCAGGTATCAGCTCAAACACCGTTCGGCGCTTTTCAGGATCCTTCGCCGAACAGATGATATTAGCCGGTTTGTACAGCAGGTAGGCTCTCTTTTGAGCCGGAGATGATATCGGTATGCCGTCGATAGATATGATGTCGATCTTCGGATCAACGAGGACCCCCATCTTTGTCACAGGAGCGTTGTTGACTTTCACCCTTCCCGCGGCAATCAACTTTTCCGCGCCTCGCCGTGAGGCTTCACCCGCATCGGCTATCGCTTTATGAAGTCTTGTTTTATTCGATCTCAATATCTGTGTCCAGCTCTGCGACTTCCTGGAGTGTCGGCAGGGATTCAAGGTCCCTCAGGCTGAAATATTCCAGGAATTCACTCGTGGTTCCGTAGAGGATCGGTCGCCCCGGCGCCTCCTTTCTGCCAAGGATCCTGATCATCCTGTGGCTGAGGAGTGTCTTCAGGACTCCGCCGCTGTCAACACCCCTGATCTCCTCTATCTCAGATCGCAATACGGGCTGCCTGTAGGCTATAATAGAGAGGGTTTCGAGGCTGGACCTCGAGAAACGTCTCCTGGCCCGGGCAAGGAAAAGCATCCCCACTTCATCCGCAAAATCCGGCCTTGTCCTCAGCTGATACCCGCCAGCAACTTCCAACAGGGAAAACCCCCTGTTTTCGGAATCATATTCTTCCGACAAAGACTGTATTATATCTCCTATATCACCAGGCTCCATGCCGGTTACCTCCCGGATGACATCAACTCCAATGGGCCTTGGGGAGGCAAAAAGAAGAGCTTCGATCAGGGCCTTCCCGCGGTTGCTCATGGTTATCGCTCCTCAATGTGGTGAGATCTCAATTCATATGGCCTGGTTTCTGGGTGTAATCACTCGCCTGCGCGTGGGGCTAGCTCCGCTTCGTGATTCACCAAAACCCTGGCCTGAATATATATTCATCCAGGGTTCCGTTAAAAGACCCTGAAGCGAAGCTAAAAGGGGGTTGCGAAGGCGAAAGGGCTTTTGACGGAACCCGGTTATTATGTATTAATCACCAACTAATTGGGAGATGATCCTTAATTTATAACTTGCCATGCAAGTCTTCGATCTGGGCGCCCTTAAATGGGCACGTTGATGTTTTCTTCGAAGTCATCAACTATAAGCCGAAGAGGGCCGTCATGGTCCTGTTGAACGGCCATCAGCTGTCCTCTCTTCATTAACTCAAGGATCGCCAGAAATATCGTTACGATCTTCCTCCTGCTTTCCGAACCTGAAAATAGCTCAACAAATTTCATGCTCTTTTTGCTCTCGAAAGCCGACCGGACATGTTCAATGCCCTCTTCCATGGAGAAGGTGTCCCTGTATATCTCATGGGGCCTTCTCTTTTCTGATTCTGAAAGAACCCTGGAAAAAGCATCCATCAGCTGAAACAGCGAGGCCTCTATAAATTGGTCGGCTGGATGATCCGTATCTTCCGGTTCGGGCCGGATGAAGATCTCCTTTCCCAACTGAGGACGCATGTTCAGATCATGAGCAGCTGTTTTATATCTTTGATATTCAATGAGCCTGCGGATGAGCTCCTCACGCGGGTCCTCCTCCACATCCTCTTCCTCCTCCTCCTCAAGTGGAAGCAGCATTCGCGATTTTATGTGTACAAGGGTGGATGCCATCACCAGGAATTCGCTGGCCACTTCAAGGTTGAATTCACGCATGATATCCAGATATTCGAGATACTGCCTGGTTATTTCCGCAATTTGAATGTCATATATATCAAGTTCGTTCTTCTTTATCAGATGCAGCAGAAGATCGAGGGGACCGCTAAAATTTTCGACCTCTATCTTGTATAGTGATAGCGTGCTTTCATCTGTATTTGGGTAATCTGTATCAGTAGTCATCTTGTTGTCCCAGGTCCAATGCCCAAGGCCCAATGTTGAACAAATATGAAAACACGTTGGTCATCCTTCGACTCTGCTCAGGACCGTGAGCTTGTCGAACGGTTGGACGTTGGTCGTTGGTCGCGCTCAATATCATTGATACAACCGGATCGCTCTTCTCACGTCCTTCATCGTTCTTGCCGATTCAGTTTGCGCTTTTTTATTGCCGTCGGAAAGTATCTGCCTGACCTTGTCTGGATGTTTCGCAAGTTTGTTCCGCCTCTCTCTAATGGGTGAAAGGGTTTTTTCCATTTCCTCAAAGAGGATCTTTTTGCAATCTATGCAGCCGATCCCGGCGATCCTGCATCCACGAGCAGCTTCCTCTCTTCTCTCCTCAGGGGTAAAGAAAACATGCAGCTCGAATACAGGGCACTTATCGGGGTCACCCGGATCAGTTCTCTTTATCCTTGCGGGATCCGTGACCATTGGCCGCAGCTTTTCCCAGACCTCATCGGACGGATCTTTCAGGTAGATCGCGTTATTGTAGCTCTTGCTCATCTTGCGTCCGTCCGTCCCGGGAACCTTCGGGGCTTCAGTGAGGAGGTGCATCGGTTCAGGGAACACAGGATCGGAACCTTCCGAACCGTACATCGAGTTGAACCGTCTCACCACCTCCCGGGAAAGTTCCAGATGAGGGAGCTGATCCATGCCTACCGGAACGAAATTGGCCCTGTAGATAATGATATCCGCGGTCTGGAGCAGCGGATAGCCCAGGAAACCTAACGTCCCCAGCTCTTTATGAGCCATTTGCTGTCTCACTTCCTTGTACGACGGGACCCTTTCCAGCCATGAAAGAGGGGTAATCATGGATAAAAGTACGAAAAGCTCTGCGTGTTCCAGAATGGCGGATTGCAGGAAGAGTGTAGATCGCTCCGGATCCAACCCGACGCTTAACCAGTCCATTACGATCTCTATGGTGAACTCCTCAATGGATTCAGGTTCATCATACATGGTCGATAGTGCGTGCCAGTCGGCGACGAAATAGAAACATTCGTACTGATCCTGCAGCCCTATCCAGTTGCCGAGAGCCCCAAGGAGGTGCCCGATGTGGAGTGGCCCGGTTGGCCGCATCCCGGAAAGTACACGCTTCATTCAGTTACCTCCGTCAAAATGCGAAAATTGTCCTGATGGCAATGTAGATCATCGCGTACAGGGGTCCAATAATGCGTCCCAGAAGACCGGTCATCAGGAGCCCCACCAGAATGATCCAACCGTAGGGTGCAAGCCTGGAATAGGAGAGAGCCATATCAGGTGGCAGCAGGCCCTCCAGTATGTGACTGCCGTCCAGCGGATGGATCGGTAAAAGATTAAAGACCCCCAGGTATATTGATATTTTTATCCCGATCACTATCATGCTTGCCAGCGGTTTTAAGATGGGCGAACCCCAGATGACGGCTGCGCCCGGAAACCAGAGCATTATCTTGAAAATAAAAGCAAAGGCCAATGCCAGGAAAAGGTTGCTCGCAGGCCCTGCCAGGGATACGTATACCATATCTTTTCTCGGGTTCCTGAAGTTGCGGGAGTTTACAGGGACCGGTTTTGCCCACCCGAAAATGATCCCGATTCCAGAAAGCGCCAGCAACAGCGGAAACAGGACAGTTCCCACAGGATCTATGTGACGAAGGGGATTCAGTGTGATACGCCCCAGCATCTGCGCCGTGTAGTCACCTTTTGTTTTAGCTATATATCCGTGGGCAACCTCATGGACAGTCACTGCCAGCAGAAATGGGGGTAGTCCAATAACCAGTGCCTGTAGAACCTGTTGATTTAACATTGTTTTTAGTATCCTTTGTACGTTTTTAGCCG
>QIFJ01000107.1 GCA_003229755.1 Pseudomonadota bacterium | reverse complement strand
GCCTGTAAAAAAAGGTCAGGAGCAGGGTTCGTATGTGGGATCCGTCAACGTCCGCGTCAGTCATGATGATTATCTTGTGATATCTGAGCTTGGCCGGGTCAAACTCCTCGCTTCCTACCCCCGAACCGAGGGCGGTGATAATTGTCCTGATCTCCTGGTTGGACAGAACCTTGTCGAAGCGTGCCTTTTCGACGTTCAGGATCTTGCCTCTCAGGGGCAAGATCGCCTGTGTTCTGCGGTCCCGGCCCTGCTTTGCTGAACCTCCCGCGGAGTCTCCCTCAACCAGGAACAGCTCCGCCAGGGCAGGGTCTTTAGTCTGGCAGTCTGCCAGCTTGCCAGGGAGGTCCGATATCTCCAGAGCACCCTTTCGTCTGGTAAGCTCCTTGGCCTTTCTTGCCGCGTCTCGAGCTCTGGCAGCCTCACTCGCCTTGGCCACTATCTTTCTGGCAACAGTGGGGTTTTCCTCCATAAAGTTCGAGAGGCCCTCGTTCACCTGTGTCTCTACAAGACCCTTGATCTCGCTGTTGCCCAGCTTCATCTTGGTCTGGCCCTCGAACTGGGGATTGGCAAGCTTCACAGATATAACGGCAGTAAGTCCCTCCCGAATGTCGTCTCCTGTCAGGCCGTTTTTTACATTTTTCAGGAGGTTGTTGGAAGATGCGTAGTGGTTCACCGTCCTGGTAAGCGCCGCTTTGAACCCCACAAGATGGCTTCCCCCCTCGTGGGTATTGATATTGTTGGCAAAAGAAAAGAGGTTTTCGGTGTAACCGTCATTGTACTGGAGAGCGATATCCACTTCAACTTCACCCTTCTTGCCGGATATGGAGATGGGCTTCTTGTGGACAACGGCCCTGTTCCTGTTCAGATGCTCCACAAAGGAAATTATTCCGCCTTTGTACTGGAATTCGTTCTTCTTGTCCGCCCGTTCATCCTCGATCTTTATATATACGCCGGCATTAAGGAAGGAAAGTTCTCTTAAGCGCTTTGACAGGATATCGAAAGAGTACTCCGTCGTCTCAAAGACCTTGCTGTCCGGCAGGAAGGTTATCTTGGTCCCAGTTTTTCTGGTCTTACCAATGGATTCCAGCTTGCCGGTGGGTTTACCCCTTTTATAGGACTGTTGGTAGACCTTGCCCTCCCGCCTGATCTCCAGGAGAAGCCACTCGGAAAGAGCATTTACAACGGAAACCCCGACACCGTGGAGACCACCCGATACTTTATAGGCGGAGCTTTCGAACTTCCCGCCTGCGTGAAGGGTTGTCATAACAACTTCCGCTGCGGGTTTTTTTGCCTCCTTGTGCCTGTCTACCGGGATGCCGCGACCGTTGTCCTCCACGATGACACTGTTGTCAGCTCTGATAGTAACAAGGATCTTGTCGCAGTAGTCAGCCATGGCCTCATCGATGCTGTTATCCACCACTTCGTACACCAGGTGATGAAGGCCCTCGGTGGAAGTGTTTCCTATGTACATTGCTGGTCTGCGTTGAACCGCTTCCAGTCCTTCAAGGACCTTGATCTCCTTTGCGGTGTACATCCTGGCCCGCGTTGCGGTCATAGATTTTTTTCTGGCAGGGGGTTTTTGCGCCTTTGCCGCGGCTCTGGCTGATTTTCCGGCGCCTTCGGAGAGCATGGCGGTTCTGACCTTCTTTTTCTTTTTGGTTTCAGCCAACCTTTAATCTCCCTCGTTCGTTACTTTTTCTATTTTCCCGTCTTTTACTATCATAACGTACCCTTTACGGTCAGACAGGAACATATAGTCGTCGCCGGTTGTGGTAACAACAAACTGGGCATCAATGTCCGTGATCAACGAACCCAGGGCTTTTCTTCTTGTTTCATCCAACTCAGAGGCAACGTCATCTAACAGCACCAACGGGTAGCTGCCCCGCGTGTCTTTCAGAGACTTGGCAACGGACAGTTTAAACGCAAGAACAGCGGCCCTCTTCTGCCCCTGGGAACCGTACCTTGCGAGGCTCTGTCCACCAAGAAAAAAACTTATATCGTCCCTGTGTGGTCCAATCGTAGTATGACAGGCCTTCATGTCGCGCGTCTTCCCATCCATAAAACCTTTATCAAGAGCCTCTGTGATGTCCTCTTTCGAAGCGTTGCTCTCCAGGCGAAAGGTGGGAAGGTAGTTCAGGGTGAGCTTTCCGTCAAGACCCAACTCTTTGCCGATGCGCTCCATGTGCGGGTTGATCTCTGAAAGAAATCCGACCCTGTGCCTGATTATTCCAGAGGCAACACCGGAAAGGGATCGTGTCCAGCTTTTCAATTCTTTATCCGAGGTGTTTGGGCTCCTTAAGAGCGCATTCCTGTTTCTCAGAACCCTCAGAAACTTTCTGTATTCGACAGCGTATCCATCTGTCTTCTGAAAGATCGCCCTGTCAATGGCTCTTCTCCTTGACGTCGGGCTTCCTGAGACCAGACCTACATCCTCCGGAATAAAACTCACAACTCCCGACCATCTCAGGTACTCATCAGGAGATGGTATCTTCTTCTCGTCAAGAAACTGCGCTCGGCCATCGTGCGCCAGTGAGAAAGAGGCTGTCCAGCTTGTCAGCACATTTTCAAATCTGCCGGTTACTCTGCACATGTCGGCGCCATGTTCGATCATTTCTAACCTGCTCGCCGATTTGAACGATTTGAGGGTTCCCAAATATCCGACCGCCTCCAAAAAGTTAGTCTTTCCCTGACCGTTCCCTCCAACAAGCAGGTTGAAGCGGGGATGAAGATAGACCTTCTGTTTTTTCAGATTCCTGAATCGGTCCAGCTCGGCCCAGAGAAGCCTCATATTCAGACGCGCATGGGCATGATAACCGCTATGTATCCATCGTCTTCTTTCTGGGTTATCAGGCAAGGGCTTAACTCATCAGAAAGGTTTACGGTAATGTCGTCCGCATCCATTGTTCCGAGTGTGTCTAGCATGTACTTGGCGTTGAAGGTTATTTCCATATCATCGCCGTCGTACTGAATCGGCACCGATTCAGTTGCCGCTCCCAGGTCCGGGTTGTTGGTATGGATCTCAAGCTCGATTCCGGAAAAAGCGAACTTGACCGCACGAGACCTTTCAGATGACAAAAGAGATACTCTTCGAATGGCTGACGTGAGAGCCTTTCTTGAAACTATAGCAGCGCCCATATCACCTTTCGGAACCACCTGTTGATAACTTGGAAACGACATATCTATAAGACGTGTTGTAAGCACTGTTGAGTTTTTCCTGAAAACGCCGTGCTGTTTTGCAAAGTCAAGCTCTATGTCACCGTCTCCCTCGTCCAGCAAACGTTTAACCTCGTTAAGTGATTTCCTGGGTATTACAACACTCTCGCCTGGCCGAATCTTTCCGTTGGCCTCCCTGACCACCATCGCAAGCCTGTGGCCGTCCGTTGCCACCATACGAACAAACCCCTTTCCGGAGTCCTCCTCCATGGAAAAAAGTATCCCTGTGAGATTGTATCTGGTCTCGTCCGTAGATGCCGCATAAATTGTTTTCCTTATCATCTCCTTGAAGGCCGTGGAGTCGAGAGAAAAGAAGTTGGCGTCTTCATAAGCTGGAAGGTTTGGAAAATCCTGAGCTGGAAGGCCTTTCAACTCAAAAGAGGAGGTGCCGCAAGTTATTTGTGATACATTGTTGTCCTTAACCTGAAGCGTGACTTCTGATTCTGTCGGAAGCTCTTTTATTATTTCAAACAACTTTCTCGCTGATATGGTAACAGCACCCTCGCTTTTTGTGGCTGCCTTAATGTATCCCGAAAGACCAATTTCCATATCCGTCGCCAGCAGTTTGAGCTTGTCCCCTGTCCCGTCCAACAAAACGTTACTAAGAATAGGAACTGTATTCTTTCTCTCAACGATATTCTGTACGCGGGACAAACCCCGGAGAAAATCTTCCCTGTTTACTGAGAACGCTAACACCACAGACCTCCTGTTCTTGGTTTGTGATTGTCAGAGATGGCCCAGTGTTTCGGTCATACAGACACACCCTGACAGTGCAGTATTTTTCGGCGATCTATCATTTGCTCGAAATAAACTCTTCGGGCTCTTGTGTGCGAGAACTATTATCCCGCCATTACTCTGTCGCTGCATATACGGTGATCATGATAAGGTATGATTATTGTGAAGGCCACTTTCACCGTAAGCGTCACTTAACACTTCTTTAATTATAAGTAAAATATAGTAGTAGGTAAAGAAGTAACTGTGGATTTCGGGGAAAGGTCTATAAATATCCGAAAGTAAAGAAAAACAGGTGTGGATGATTCTGTGGGAGAATATGGGGATGTAATTTATTAATCCACAGAAAAAGATTGGTAATATTATTTCATAGATTTATCCAGAGAGTTAGTAACAGGTTTTCAACGAAGGATGTTTTCGCAGAACTTGTGTTTTTCGGATTCTGAATTACAGGGGTTTTTGTTGGTCTGTTAGTGAGGCAGGTTTACAGGTCTTCTATCTTTCTGGTAAGAGCATCCATCGTTCTCTCATAGTCGGGGTCGTTCCCCAGTATGTTTTCCACCTTTTGCAGAGCGTGCATAACGGTGGTGTGATCTCTTCCCCCAAACTGTCTGCCGATCTCTGGGAGGGAGAGATCGGTGAGGCGCCGGGTAAGGAACATGGCTCCGTGTCGCGGCAGGATGAGGGCTTTATTTTTCTTTTTGGATTTCAGGTCGCTAATCTTGAGGTTGTAAAAACTGGCAAACTCTTTCTGTATCTGGTCCACAGTAATAGTATTTTGCTTCTGGTCAAGGAAGTTTTTCAGAGCTTCCTCAACCAGCTCCATGGTTATAAATTTTGCTTTCTTAATGGTGGCAAAAGCAACGACCCGCAACAGATAACCCTCGAGCTCCCTGATGTTTGACGTTGTATTTTCCGCCATGAAAAGCGAGACCTGCTTCGGAAGAGAGATGCTGGAAAGCTCTGCTTTTTTCTCCAGGATAGCAACTTTTGTTTCCAGGTCCGGTGGTTGTATGTCAGCCACAAGACCCCATTCAAAACGGGAGCGCAGGCGCTCTTCCAGGTCCGGGATCTCTTTTGGAAACTTGTCAGACGAAACCACAATCTGTTTGTGAGAGTCAAAGAGAGTATTAAAGGTATGGAAGAATTCCTCCTGGGTTCTTTCCTTGCCGGCTATGAACTGGATGTCGTCTACCAGTAAAACGTCCATGTTTCTGTACATCTCCCTGAACTGAACCATGCGGTCGAACCGCAGAGAGTTTATCAGGTCGTTCATAAACCTTTCTGAGGACAGGTAACAGAGCTTGGAGGAAGGGTTATGTCTCAGTACGTGATGCCCGATGGCGTGCATGAGGTGAGTTTTTCCGAGACCGACACCACCGTAAATAAAAAGAGGATTGTAGGATCTTGCAGGGTGCTCAGCGACCGCCATAGCAGCTGCATGGGCAAACTGGTTCGAGGAACCTACGACAAAGGAGTCAAAGGTATATTTTGGATTCAGGCTTCTGTTGTTTGATCTTGCATTATGATATTCGGCAGGATGGGTGATCGCCGCATCCTCTGCAGGTTCGGGTTCAGGTACCCCGGGCTCGTCCATGGCTCCATCTCCAACAACTATCTTGACAGCCAGTTTCCTGCCGGACAGGAACTGGACCGATTTTGTCATGGTGGTTATGTAGTTCTCCTCTATCCAGTCACGGATGAAGGAATGTGGAGCTTCCAGAACCAGGTTCTTTTTATCCAGGGATTTAGGTTCGAGGGGGTCGAACCATGTGTTATATATGTGGGCGTTTACCTCGTCCTTAAGGGAGTCGAGAACTCTGTTCCACAAATCGGTAGCAGGCATTTTCTGTTTAATTCCAGAGGTTTTGAGCGGACAGAACGACGTCTATTCGCTCTTTACTTACACACAGGGTTTTCCACAGGTGTGGAAAGGCTAAAAACACTTTAAAAAATAGTAATTTACGGCTTTATAACGGCTGTCTGAGGGGCATTATCACCGATACCTGTAGATTTGTGGAATGATGGTAAAAAAAAATGATTTATCGGTAACTTAAACCCTTTTGGCAGTCGTGGAGAGAAGTTGCTCTCACCACCGGCCAGCCGGACCCAGCTGCCGACATCGGTACACTGGTTCCCTCCCGGCACCCTCCTTATCAGGGGTAAGGTTCTGTATATCAGATGGGTTCAGATTTGGGCAAGTGAAATTGAGTGATTCAGGCTGAAAAATTAAACTTTTTTCATTTCATAGTGGGTAACAGGTACGAGAGTACTCTATATTGTAGTTAGCAGGCAACGCTTATGCGTGGAGTTCCAGGTTCCAAGTTTCAGGTTCCAAGCAAAGCAACGATCAACAACAACTCCGACTTCGACTTAGCACTTCGACCGCCCGAAAGGCTATACTATATCCTTGAATAACATAAATTTCTCTGTTATATAGTTGCGTTCCTTTTTGTTTTACGGGCATACAGGTTACAGATGACCAAAAAGAAAACCCCCATAATGCGGGATAGAAATAGCAGGAGGAAACGCCTTGAAAAGAACATACCAGCCGAGCAACGTTTCCCGGAAGAGAACACACGGATTCAGACTTCGGATGAGAACAAGATCGGGCCGATTGATATTAAAGCGAAGACGGGCCAGGGGAAGAAAGCGCCTGTCCGTCTGAGTGGTCGGAGGTTGGATCTTCGATTCCCCGGTTCGACCCGTCTAAGCAGCCGGTCAGACTACCTGAGGATCCAGAAAAAGGGCAGGATGAAAAAGGGCCGTTTCCTGATTCTTCTTTTCCTTGAAAATGGATTAACCACTTCACGGTTCGGGCTGACGGTTTCAAGGAAGTTAGGCAATGCAGTAAAGAGAAACCGTATTCGGAGACGCCTCCGGGAGGTTGAGAGAATTCATATGCGCCGAATAAAAACAGGCTTTGACGTTGTGGCAATAGCAAGGGGCAGAGCTCGGGACGCGGCTTTTAAGGAGATGAAGGAGGAATATCTGGAACTGGCAAGAAACGCTGGTCTGACAATAGAGGGGTCCGGAAAGTGAAACAGCCGATTATAGTTGCAGTAAAGACATACAGAAAGTGGATTTCTCCCGCGTTGCCGGCATCGTGCAGGTTCATACCTACATGTTCGGAGTATGCCCTCGAGGCCATTGAAACTCACGGGACTTTTAAAGGAACAGCCCTTTTTGTAACGAGAATCCTCAGGTGCCAACCCCTCACAAGAGGGGGGCTGGATCCTGTCCCTGCCGCCAGAGAAAGGAAGGCCGTATAGATGGAGGATCAATCAAAGCGGCTTTTCCTCACCCTCGCCATATCATTCGTTTTTCTGTTTGTTTACCAATACTACTTTGTAGCGTCCCAGGGAGAACAGCAGGGCTCACCTGCTGTTGAGGAAGGTACTCAGGTGCCGGAAGCGGCAGAGATTGAGACCGTTCCCCTCGAGGAGGCTCCCGGCAAGACAGCCGAACCCATAGTTGCGGGAGAGGAGAAGACCATAAGGGTCGATACCCCTCTTTATTCCGCAGTTCTCACTAACCAGGGCGGTGTTTTAAAAAGCGTCATTCTCAAAAACTTCCTGCAGGACTTGAAAGATCCAGACTCGAGAGTACAGCTTGTAAGAGATCCTTCCGGCACAAATTTTCCCCTGACAGCTGAACTGGTTGGTGTTGGTGGGCCACTGGGTTTTGCGGAGGCCCTGTTTCTGGTCGAAGGAGGGGATATTATCCTGGCAGAGGGCGAAGAGGGCAGTGTTACTTTCAGGTACAGAACCCGCGATGGACTTGAAATGTCTAAATCTCTGACCTTTTCCGGAGACTCCTATGCCGTTGACGGACAGATCAGGCTGGTAAACCGCAGGACAGAGCCCATCTCCGGGCGACTTATCTATTCGTGGACACCGGGGCTGGAGATCCTTGGGGAAAAGACCGGCAGCAGGATGACCAGCAGGTACGGCTTTAAGGGTGCTGTTGTCCGGACCGAAGGCAAGTCCAGAAAGATCAAGAACAAGAAGCTTGAAGGCACAGAGCTTTACGAGGAGATACCCGACTGGATCGCCAGCCAGGATATGTATTTCGTAGCGGCCATGCTACCGAGGAACGGCTCGGAAAGAGCTATTGTCAGGAAAATGAACGACGGCAGGGTAGCGATCGGTCTGTACACACAGGTAAAGCTGGAACCGGGCACAGCCATGAGCCTGAAGGCCCTGACCTATATGGGCCCGAAGGAACTGGATTCACTAAAAGCGGTTGATCCCTCCCTTGCCGAGACCGTGGACATGGGTTGGTTCGCCTTTATCGCCAAGCCACTGCTTGTGCTTATGAACTATTTCTACAGGTATGTCGGCAACTACGGTACGGCCATCATCATACTGACCATTCTCATAAAGATCGCTTTTATCCCCTTTTCCAACGCGAGCTTCAAGTCTATGAAGAATATGTCGAAGCTCCAGCCCCAGATAAATGTGCTGAGGGACAAGTACAAAAAGGACAAGGAGAAGCTAAACCAGGAGATCATGGCCCTGTACAAAGAGAACAAGGTAAACCCGGCGGGTGGATGCCTGCCCATACTTGTGCAGATACCGGTATTTTTTGCCCTTTACCGAGCACTGCTCGGAGCCATAGAGCTCAGGCATGCACCGTTCTTGTTGTGGATAACAGACCTGTCCGCCAAGGACCCGCTTTACATAACTCCTATCGTGATGGGCGCCACAATGTTCCTGCAGCAGAAGATGACACCCGCCACGGGAGACCCCAGGCAGCAGCAGATCATGCTCTTCATGCCCGTTGTCTTCACCGCCCTGTTCGTGAACCTGCCTTCGGGTCTGGTTATATACTGGACTGTGAACAACATACTGACAATAGGGCATCAATACTATATGCTCAAGGGCCAAAAGGAAAAAGAAGCAGAAGAGCCCGAAAAGCCGGCAGTAAAGAAAAAGTCCAAGAAGGGCAGGAAATAAACCCCACCCTCCAGGAACATGCCTGACACCGATATCATCGCGGCCGTTTCCACGCCTCCCGGCCCGGGCGGTGTAGGAATGGTGAGGATTTCCGGAACGGATGCAATTTTGCTTTGCAAACGGATCTTTACACCCGCAGGTGGGTGGAAAGACTTTCCGCCAGAGCAACGCTTCGCTCTTGTCGGCCGCGCCCACCAGCCCGATGTTCCTGCTGATTCCATAGACCAGGCTGTCTTAATAACCTTCCACAGACCGCGATCATATACCGGAGAGGATACGGCGGAGATAACAACCCACGGCGGCCCCCTTATTCTCAGGGCGCTGCTGGAGGCTGCGGTGGATGCCGGGGCCAGATTGGCTGAACCGGGGGAGTTTACCCGAAGAGCCTTTTTAAGCGGCAGGATGGACCTTGCTCAGGCAGAAGCGGTAGCGTCACATATATTTGCGGAAACCGACGAGGCCCGAAAGGTCATGCTGCGACAGGTTGATGGGGCCCTTTCAGGGGCAGCGGGAAGGATCAGGGAAAAGCTCAAAGAGGCAAAGGTCCTGAGTGAATCGGCCATAGATTTCCCGGAGGACGTCCAGGAGCCTGAGGCGGAGCATCTCAGGACGCTGATCTCCGACTCCAGGCTTCTGGCACAGGAGCTGATCTCAACGGCAAAGGAGGGGATCGCCCTTGCCAACGGCCTTTCTGTGGCCATAGCCGGCACACCGAATGTGGGAAAATCGAGCCTGCTTAATGCCCTCTTGCAGGAAGAGAGGGCAATAGTACACGAGATACCCGGCACCACCAGGGATTTTATCGAAGCAAGGATAGAGATAAGAGGGATTCCGCTGAAGGTTGTTGACACGGCAGGCATAAGAGATGGCGCCAGTGAGGTGGAAGTGGAGGGCATCTTCAGGACGAGAAAGGTTATGAAAAAAGCCGATCTGGTTCTGGTGGTCATTGACCAGTCAAGAAAACTGGGAAAAGGAGACAGGGCCCTGCTGAAAGAAACAGAAAATGCGCAAAGAATTATTGTGGCCAACAAAACAGATCTGCTACCCACAAACAGTGAGATGCCTGAGGGGGCAATTTATATCTCCGCCAAAACAGGAGAGGGGATAGAAAAGCTAAGGGATGCAGTGTACGAGACCGCCTTCGGTAGCCAGAAGCTCTCCTCGGGAGCAGTGGTAACATCGCTTCGCCAGAAGAGGGCGCTTATGGGGGTGATAGAAACCTGCAAGCGGGCGCTGGAAGTTTCCAGTCCCGAAGTGTCTCCAGAGTGCCTCGCAGTGGATATAGACGAGGCGCTGATGCACATGGGAGAGCTCGTCGGTGAGGTTACCAACGACGAGATTTTGGAGGAGATCTTCTCCCGGTTCTGCATAGGTAAATAGAGTTACAATATTGTAATCTTGCTTTTGGCGGTTAGATCTTATGGGCTCATCTCCCGATTAGTTGGTTGGATTTCTGTATAGTGTATTCATAATGGCCTGGTTTTTGGGTGTAATCACTCGCCTTCGCAACCCCCTTGAGCCTCGCTTCAGGGTCTTTTACCGGAACCCTGAATGGATATACCATGTTGAAATCCCGCTAACCAATTGGGAGATAAACAGAGATTAGAGCATTGGAAATTGTAGCTTGGGTTTAGAGCATTAGAACATTGGAAATTAAGATTCAGGCGCTGGGCGTTAGGCTCTGAGCGCTAGGATGAAAATGACAGGATTGGGTGACAAGCTCTATGGATTTATCTGGGACTTGGGTCTTGGGTCATGGGACCGAAGGAAACGTTTCACGTGAAACAATTTGAAAACAAGTCTGGCAATGATCGATTCCGCCACCCGACGGAATTCGATGTAATAGTCGTGGGCGGCGGCCACGCCGGCTGTGAAGCATCCATGGCTGCTGCCAGGATGGGGATGACGACCCTGATGCTGACCATCTCCATTGACCAGATAGCCCACATGTCCTGCAATCCAGCTGTAGGCGGCCTGGCGAAGGGTCACCTCGTCAAGGAGATTGATGTCATGGGGGGAATCATGGCCGAGGCCATAGACGAGACGGGGATCCAGTACAGGAGGCTGAATACAAGGAAGGGGCCTGCTGTACGCTCCTCTCGCGCCCAGGCTGATATGTATAAATATAAGACATGGGTCAGGGAAAGGCTTGAGGCAACGGAGGGGTTGCATATAAAGCAGGGAATGGTGGAGGGCTTTCTGACAGACGGCCCGAAGGTTGTGGGTGTTCACACCCAGTCGGGAGAGGAGTTTGCATCCAGGACCGTAGTTATTGCAACTGGAACATTTCTTAACGGATTGATACATGTGGGAATGACACAGTATCCCGCGGGGAGGGCGGGAGAGTTTCCTGCCCTGATGCTCTCGGGTGCCCTGGCGGCCCTGGGGCTGAATGTGGGTCGTCTGAAGACTGGAACAACGCCAAGGCTTGATGCCAAAACCATAGATTTCGATATGACTAAACCCCAGTATGGAGATAAGAAACCGCTGCCTTTCTCCTTCAGAACGGAGTCCATCGAGAGGGAGCAAGTGCCGTGCTGGATAACAAGGACGACGGAAAAAACCCACCAGGCCATCAGGGATGGCCTGGACCGGTCACCGCTGTATGCAGGCGTTATCAAAGGAATCGGGCCACGGTACTGTCCCAGCATCGAGGATAAGATCGTAAGGTTCCCGGACAAGGTAGGACACCAGATATTTCTTGAACCAGAGGGCCTTCAGACGAGGGAGTATTATCCCAATGGAATCTCTACGAGCCTGCCCATAGATATTCAGATCAGGATGCTCCAAACTATCCCAGGGCTGGAAGAGGTCCAGATCATGAGACCTGGATACGCGATCGAGTACGATTTCGTGTATCCTCAACAGCTGGGTCTGGATCTTCATGTAAAATCAGTGCCGGGGCTTTTTCTGGCTGGACAGATAAACGGCACCTCCGGCTATGAGGAGGCTGCCGCCCAGGGCTTTCTTGCAGGAGTAAATGCTGCGCTTTTTGTTCAGAATGCCCCCCCCCTGGTGTTGAGGAGGGACGAAGCATACATAGGGGTTATGATCGACGATCTGGTTACCAGGGGTACCAGCGAGCCCTATAGGCTCTTTACATCAAGGGCTGAATACCGTCTTTCGCTCAGAGAGGATAATGCCGACCTGAGGCTTATGGAAAAGGGATATGCTATCGGGCTTATTGGTGAAGATGAGATTACCAGAACCAGGGAAAAGGCAGAGGAGGTCGCAAGGGGCCTTAAGGATCTTGATAAAACAAAGGTTACAGTGGACATGGGAGTAAATTCACCTGTACGGGGAACATCCCTTATCAAGGTTCTACGACAGCCCGGGATTAAAACCGGGGACCTTGTAAAATGCAATCCGGAGTTTACTCCCACCTGGGATCCGGTAGTCTTGGAGCAGATAGAAATACAGGCAAAATATGAGGGGTATATACAGCGTCAGGCAGCCATGGTTGAGAAAATGAGCAGAATGGAATCGATGACAATACCTGATGGCATTGATTTCCACTCCCTTGATGCCATATCCCGTGAGGTGCGGGACAAGCTTGACGAGGTAAGACCCATCAATCTTGGTCAGGCTTCCAGGATACCGGGAGTTACGCCGGCTGCCGTCTCAGCCCTGATGATCTATCTGGCCGGAGCGAAGAGAGAGAGGGGGTAATGGTCCAAATTAGTTGGTGGTTAACACCTAATGACTGGGTTTCGGTAAAAGCCCCTTCGCCTTCGCAACCCCCTTTTAGCTTCGCTTCAGGGGCTTTTACCGAAACCCTGGCCAGAACCTAAAATGAATGAATATATATCAGGACCGGGGTTTTGGGTGTAATCACTCGGCTGCGCGGGAGCACATGATCCGCATCGGAGTATGGGGGTATGGGGGTCATTGGGACACGGCGACGCGGAACAATGCGAGGGGGAGAGGCTGAGATTGGGCGTTTAACACATGAAGGGTAGAATCGGGGAACCGGGGAAACGGTGACACAAAAAACAAAATAGAAAGTCATTGCGAGCGTACCGCGGCAATCTTATAATGGAAAAAGAGTTTAAAAAGAGACTGAAAAAGAGAGCAATCGATCTGGGCATAGTGCTTGATTCCACACAGCTTCAGCAGTTTGCTGCCTATAACAGGGAGCTGGAAAGATGGAATCGTAACATCAACCTTGTGTCCAGAAAAAAGCACGATTGGATAAGAATACACTTTTTAGACTCCCTTGTGCCTCTGGGCATGGGTCTGCTGGATGGTTTTGAAACAGTTGTGGACCTGGGAGCGGGGGCAGGTTTTCCTGGACTTGTTCTCAAGATAGGGAGTCCCGGCCTGGAGGTTTATCTGGTAGAAGCTTCTGGTAAAAAGTGTACGTTCTTGAGGCATATTATCAGGACACTGGAAATAACAGGCGCCCAGGTGCTGGAGGGGCGTTTTGAGGAGTTCGCCGTGGGCCGGGCTGGGGAGTTCGACCTTGTTGTCTCCAGAGCGTCTGCCAAACCCCGCCTGATACTGGAAGCCGCCGGACCCCTTCTCAAGGAGGGGGGCAGGACGCTTATCTATACAACAGAGGACCTCATCGATAAAACTATGGGAGAAGCTCACCCCTACAGAATACCGGGTTCTCCCAGGGAATGGGTTATCTGGGAAGTAAGTAAAGGTGGATCAACGTTGTTAGGGTCGTAAAAAGTCCATCAGTGGCTTTTTACTCCGCGGAAAGCGAAAAGTGTCATTTTCGCTTTCCTCACAAATCAACGACTTGCACTGCAAGTCATTGATTTGGGCGCCCCTCAATGGGCGCGTTGATGACTTCTTGCGAAGTCAAACGTCAAACGTTGAACGTTGAACGCGAACATAATGTTTCACGTGAAACATTTTCCTTTGGACATTTCTTCATCAATGTATTAATTTCCCCTGAAACCGGCTGGCGCCGAGGGAAGCCGTGATCAAATTATTTAAGCCTAAATACTTGTTTTTATTGGGTTTTTTGAAGTTGGCCCTGCTTGTCGGTTTTGCCCTGTGGTCTTTTTTTGGCCTGGGGAGGAGTGGAACGGAGGGACATCGTCCACGGGAGCCATGGGTAAAGTCATAGCCGTAACAAATCAGAAGGGGGGAGTGGGCAAGACCACTACCGCCGTTAATCTGGCCGCCTCGCTGGCTGTTGCCGAGAAGAAGACCCTCCTCGTGGACATCGACCCCCAGTCAAATGCCACAAGCGGTATCGGTATAGATCCGGGTCAGGTCGTCACATCCATTTACCAGGTTCTCGTGAACGACGAACCCAGTTTCGGGGTTGTTGTTGACACACTGCTTGAACACTTGAAGCTGATCCCGTCAAATGTAGATCTTACCGGTGCCGAGCTGGAGCTGGTCAACGTTCTTTCCAGGGAGACATTGCTCAAGAGAGCCCTTTCCGGATTGAAAGAAAATTATGAGTTTATCCTTATTGACTGCCCGCCTTCACTTGGCCTTCTGACCCTTAATGCCCTTACAGCGGCAGATTCAGTACTGATACCCCTGCAGTGTGAATACTATGCTATGGAGGGCCTGGGAAAGCTTATTAACACGATCAAGCTGGTAAGGGGGGCCCTGAACCAGGAGCTGGAGATCGAAGGTATTCTTCTGACGATGTTCGATCCCCGCAACAACCTGTCGCACCAGGTTGCTGCCGAAGCGAGGAAATATTTTCCGGGAAAAGTTTTCAGGACTGTTATACCGAGGAATGTCAGGATCAGCGAGGCCCCCAGCCACGGGCTTCCCGTAATTTTGTATGACATCAAATCCAGCGGGACAGAAGGCTATCTCAGCCTGGCAAGGGAGATAATGAATGGAACAGGATCGTAAACGTCAAGCCCTGGGTAAGGGATTGGGAGCGCTGATACCAGGCGGCGAGGAGGCGGCGCTGCCCGGAAGCCTTCTGCAGGTCTCCATTGATGAAGTATTCCCGAACCCGAACCAGCCGAGGAAGAAGTTCGAGAAAAGATCCTTGTTAGAGCTGGCGGATTCCATCCGGGAGAAGGGTGTTCTACAGGCGATACTGGTCCAGAAAGTTCCGGGTGGGTACGAGCTCGTCGCTGGTGAGAGACGCCTCAGGGCCGCCAGGCTGGCGGGGCTCAGACGCATACCGGCTCAGGTCAGAAAGATCAGGGAGGAAGAGAAAATAGAACTCGCCCTCATAGAAAATATCCAGAGAGAGAACCTTAACCCTGTGGAGGAAGCCCAAGCCTACAGGGAGCTTCAGGACAGACATGGATTTACCCAGCAGGAGGTGGCAAAGAAGGTGGGCAAGGACAGGGCCACTGTGGCCAACTCCGTCAGGATCCTCGCCCTGCCTGAATTTGTCAAGAAAGAGCTGATCGAAGGAAATGTGTCCGCAGGCCATGCGAGAGCCCTGCTGCCGCTTGACAGGGAGGCGGATCTGAGAAGCATGCTCAGCATGATCCTGAAAAAAGGTCTCTCAGTCAGGGAGGTCGAACAGGCAGTGACCCGCAAAAAGTCACGGCCTGGTACGAGGGGTAAAAAGGCGGCAAAACCCATTGAACTCATCGACCTTGAAAAGCGTCTCTCAAGAAGGCTTGCTGCGAAGGTTTATATTCACGCCGGAAAAAAGGGAGGCAGAATTGAAGTTTCCTACGGCAGCCTGGACCAACTGAACAGCCTGGTCGATATTCTCATGTCAAACAGAGATGGAGGAAAGAGATGAGCGCCAAAAAGGAAAAGACATCACCTGCACCACGGGGAGAGATAAAGGCCTTCCTGGGTGAAGGCACGGATTTCAAGGGCATTCTTACCTTTGAGGGGACCGTACGTATCGACGGAAAGCTGGAGGGAGAGGTCTATACTAAGGACACTCTTATCATCGGCGAAAGTGCGGTCGTTAACGCCGAGATCAACGTGAATACCATTGTTGTAAGCGGTGTGGTCAGGGGCAATATCACTGCCACAAGCAAAGTGGAAGTGCACCGTCCAGGCAAGGTTCTCGGCAACATAAAGACACCCAGCCTCTTTATAGAGGAGGGGGTCATCTTTGAGGGAGGCTGCTCTATGTCGCAAGAGGACAGCAAGGTGCCCTCCATCGCAAAAACGCAAGAAGCCGCTTATGAAGGACAGCCGGACGATGATCTTGCCGCGACGGTAAAAAGCGATTGATGAATTTAATTGAATACAGTATATTGTATACTTTAAAATGAGCGGCGAGGAACTCTCCATTGAAGCGTACACCCGGCGAATATTCTATAGGGCCCTCGCCCTTGTTATAACAGCAACCAGCATTCTCCTCCTGGCAGGACAGAAACCCTGGGCAAAAGGAGTTGTCCTGGGTGGCTCAGCGAGCATGATCAACCTGCTTTTTTTGGTTAGCGAAATACGAAAGCAGGCTGTAATTACTGCCAAGGGGGGCCAATGGCGGGCTGTGACAAGGCACCTGTTAAAGTTGACGGTGCTTGCCGCAGCCCTGATCTATGCCGCGAGGCATGAGGATATAGCCCTTTGGGCCACCATTCCGGCCATCTTTACATCTCAGATAGTACTCTTCGGAGGGGAACTGCTGGGGAGGCAGGAGTAGGGATCCCGTGAAATGAAAGACATAACATATATAGCTACATATTCCTTTGATCTGTTCGGAACAAGCCTGACAGTAAACACTTTTACTCTGATCAACACTTGGATCGTCATGGCGGTAATAATCGTCCTTGCTATTATCGGGACCCGGAGCCTGAAGGGCTTTCCGAATCCCGCCCAGAGGTTGGCCGAGATCTATGTGTCGGCCATGGACAAGCTGACAAAGGAAACACTGGACACTACCACCAGGACCTACATGCCTCTTGTGTCTACCCTGTTCATTTTTCTGCTGCTGTCCAACTGGCTGGGCATGATCCCGGGCCTCGCTGAACCCACGAAGGATCTGAATACTCCCCTTAGCCTGGGTATAATGGGTTTTTTCCTGACACACACGGCAGCCATTAAGGAGAAGGGCATAGTCCAATACCTGAAGGAATACTGCCAGCCTTTTTTTATTATGGCGCCCCTGAACGTTGTGGGTGAGCTGGCGAAAGTGATTTCCATCTCCTTCCGGTTGTTCGGAAACATTCTCGGAGGAGCCATTATTATCTCAGTGGTCTCACATATGATATACAGCCTGGTTCTGCCGCCCTTCCTGTATGTGTTCTTCGGCCTGTTTGTAGGTACTATCCAGGCGTTCGTTTTCACGATGTTAACTATCACCTACATCTCGGTAGCAACAAAGTAAGGGCACTTTAGTGGAACAGGTGGCAGTAACCGAAATCGTCAAATCCCTCAGTATGCTTGGTGCGGCAATTGCCATTGGGCTAGGTGGTATCGGTGCCGGGATAGGCATCGGAATGTCGGGAGCTTCAGCCTGCGAGGGCATAGGCCGGCAGCCGAAGATGTCCTCGGAACTTTTTCGTATCATGCTTATTGGCCAGGCTGCGACCTCTACACCGCCTACATTTGCCCTGGTTGTATCGATCCTTCTGCTTTTCGGTAAATATGAAGGTGCTCTTCTTATACAGGGTTTTGCGGCTCTGGGCGCAGGGATCTCCATAGGGGCCGGTGCGTTCGCATCGGGTATCGGAAGCGCTTATCCGGCCAGCCGGGCCTGTGAAGCTATCGCCCGCCAGCCTCACCTTCGCGCCCCATTTACAACACTGATGCTCCTTGGTCAGGCTGTCAGCCAGACACCGGTTATCTTCTCTCTCATGGTCTCCTTCATGCTTATGTTCATGCCCGCCAAACCGGATGCCGGTTTTGTTGAGTTCGTTGCCGTCATTTCGGCCGGGATCTGTATGGGATTCGGGGCTATGGGGCCGTCGATAGGATCCGGGATGGCTGCCGAATCGGCGATCATCGGAGCCAGGCATCACCGGGAGCCTGAAAAGGCAGTGGGTCTTTTGACCCGTGTAATGCTGCTGGGGCAGGCTGTCGCGCAATCAACCAGCATATATGCCCTCGTGGTGGCTCTGGTTCTCATCATGCTAGTTTAGGTGCGTTAGTTTATAAAGTTTGGCTTCGGATGCTGAGAAAAAACTCCCATGAAGGGGAGACAATTCAGACAATTCGTATGTAACAAACAGAACCAAAGGAGGATTATAAATGGATGGAATTACTGGAGCAGAAATCATCAGGGCCGCAGCCCTTCTTGGCGCTGGGATGTCCATGGGATTCGGGGCTATCGGTCCGGGGATCGGTGAGGGTTTCGCCGCCGGGAAAGCTTGTGAGGCTATCGGAAGAAACCCGGAAGAAGCTGGTCTTCTCACCAGGACCATGCTTGTTGGACAGGCAGTCTCAGAGTCAACAGGTATCTATGCGCTGGTGGTCGCCCTTCTTCTCATCTTTGTCGTAAAAGGCTGACAGCGGCCCATACATTCCGGCTTCACAGGTAAAAACTGTTGACAGGCCGGGGCCATTTTATTACTTTGATTGGCGCTTTCACCGCACAAGAGTCCGTGAAAACGGAGCGGAGGCCCACTTGATCGATATTAATTTTACACTGATTGTACAGCTCATTAACTTCCTTATCTTGCTGGTTATTCTGAACTTTCTCCTCTTCAGACCCATCCTCAAGATTCTGGATGAGAGGGAGAGGCTTGTAAGGGAGTCCGGGGAGATGCAGGGTCGGATCGACAAGGTGGTCGGAGAGCGTATGGTCGAATACGATTCAAGAATACGCGATGCAAAACAGGAGGCCATGTCTCTGAGAGCCGCAGCAAGAAGCGAAGCGCTGGCCCGATTCCGTGAGATTGTTCAGAGCGCAAAAGAGGCCAATATTGAAGAGCTGGAAAAGGCGAGGGAGTCTCTGGCTGTCCAGGTCGCTGACTCCAGGGAAATACTGGCCGAAGAGGCAAAAACGCTTGGCCGGGATATTGCTTCACGCCTTCTAGGCAGAACTGTTGGGGGTAGCTCCTGATGCCCGGAAGGATACGCTCAATTATTGCTCTGACAGTCGTTCTGCTTCCTGCTGCTGTTTTTGCCGCTACAGGCGAAGGAGGCTCTACTGGCAGACAGCTTTATGACCTCGTTATGAGGATCATCAACTTCGCCATCCTCTTCGGAGCGCTAATATATTTTCTGCGAAAGCCTGCCAGGAGTTTTATTGAAAACAGCGTTGAAGCGATCCGGAAACTGATCAAAGATGCGGAGAAGACCAGGGAAACCGCCGAGGCCAAGATGGAGGAGGCAGAGGAAAAGCTTGACGGCCTTTCCAGGGAAGTCGAGGAGCTGATGGAGCATGCCAGAGAGGAAAGCGAAACTGAAAAGACGCGCGTTCTCTCCGAGGCCGAAGGGGCCGTTGAGAAGCTGAAGAGAGAGGCCATCCAGGCCATCCAGCAGGAGCTCAAGAAATCACAGGAAGAGCTGAGAAATGAAGTTGCCGAGATCGCTGTGACCATCGCACGGGAGATCATCCGGGAAAATATCCAGGAAAAAGACCACACGAGGTTCGTCGCAGAATACCTTGAGAAACTGGAGGTTAGCGGTCAGTGATAGGTTTTGTCCTAGCCAAAAGATATGCCCAGGCAGTCATAGACCTTGCCCGAGAAGAGAACACCATTGCCGAAGTGGGCAGGGATCTTGAGAGTGTCGAGGGGCTTTTCGAAGAATCGCCGGACCTTGCTTACGTCTTTGCAGATCCGACGGTATCCATCCAGACAAAGAAAGATATTTTAAACGCCATACTGGACAAAGCCGGCGTTCAGAACCTGACGAAGAGGTTTGTCTATATATTGCTGGAAAAAAACAGGATCGTGGGCATTGAAGAGATCGCTGCCGCCTACCAGGACATAGCTGACACGATACACAACAGGGTAAGGACCAGGGTAGTAGTTGCCTCTCCCCTGGGCAAGGGGGAAGAGAAAAGGGTCGCAGAGGCGCTGTCTAAGCTGACAGGAAAAGAGGTCATCATGGAGATAGAGGTGGATGAAAACATCCTCGGAGGAATAGTGGCCTACGTGGGGAGTCAGGTGTACGACTGGAGCCTGGCCAATCAGCTGGAACAGGTAAAGGATAGCCTGAGCAGCAGGAGATAGGACGATATGC
>QIFJ01000287.1 GCA_003229755.1 Pseudomonadota bacterium | reverse complement strand
TGTGGGAAAAGACTGCGTGTACGGATCGTCGGTGAAGTACCCGATGGACTCTAAAGAGATCATAAACCTCACCCTTGCCTTTTGTTCCCTCAGAAGGGATGCGTGCACCGCGCTTCCCATTACTTCTGTTCTGAAGTATGGCGGCTCCTCAATCGGATAGGCCACCAGTTCAACCTGAAGGGGCAGGTCCCCACTGCCCAGAATTCCCGCCAACTCCAGGAGCCCGGCGATACCGCTGGCATTATCATCAGCGCCAGGCGAATCTTTCGCTGAGTCGTAATGCGCGCCTACGACTATCCTTTCCCCGGACTTCGGACCGAAATGAGCCATGATCAGGCTATATCCGTTACCCCCAATCCTGTAACTGAGTTCCTTGACCGATCCACCGCTTCTTATTAATTCAGACCGTATATATTCTCCCGCTTTCTTCAGGTTTTCAGGATGGGACGCGTCACGAGGACTTAGCTCCTCCGCAAGTACTTCAACGTGCTTTTTCAATCGTTGTGGATCTATTTTAACAGGGTTTTCCGGTGACTTATCAGTCCTTAACAGCGGTTGTGTCGTAAAAAACCAAAGCAACACGACCGCTGAAATCCAAAACAATGGGATCAGCATTCGATTGAAAGTAGAAACTTTCTTAGTTTCTTTTTTCCTCACAACTCGTTATCAAATTTGATAGGGTCGCAAAGCGAAAAATGGCATTTTCACTTTGTTGGATTTAGCTTCGTTTTTTTCATGAACCTGATTTTGACAGCTTTCCCTCAAAACTAGCAACTAACAACTTCTAATATCGGTTCATCTCCAAATTAGTTGGTGATTAATACATAATAACCGGGTTCCGTCAAAAGCCCCTTCGCCTTCGCAACGCCTTTTGAGCTTCGCTTCAGGGTTCTATACCGGTACCGTGGCCGGAACCCTGGATGTATAAATATATTCAGGCCGGGGTTTTGGTGAATCACGAAGCGGAGCTAGCCCCACGCGCAGGCGAGTGATTACACCCAAAAACCCGGCCATTTGAATACGCTATACTGAAATCCTACCAACTAAATGGGAGATGAACCCTAATATCTAATGTTCTAATGCTCTACCCCCAACCCGACCCTGTTGGATGTCAGTATTGTCAGCATTAATATATATGTCATATAATGTCACATATTCATAAATTTTGTCATGCTAGTCCTCCAGTAATTTCCTGAAAGTCCTCCCATTATCCTGTAAAACCCTGTAAACAAAAAATAATTCCCATACTGACATAACTGCTAAATCTTGGCACGTTTTTTGCTCAAATATACGTTTATTAAATTTAACTATGTTCCAGACAAAGGGGGAAAGGAATGAAACCGCAAACTCTAATGTGGAGCCTTGTTGTGGTTCTTGCAGTAGCTGCAGGTACCACGTCGTGTAGTGGTGGAGATGGATCCTCCGCTGCTTCAGGTTCAGCGCTGGCGATCACTGAGAAAGTCAGCGTTGTAGACGCAACGGAATCGGGGGGTTCTCTTTCCGTTGGCGGGATACAGCCGCTTTCCATGGGGCTCAAATCTCTGGCCATCGATACAAGCCTGATCGATTCTTCCGCTGCCTACTTTACCGATACTGCTGACGTGTTTGTAGAGGAACGATCTGTGGACGCTTTAAACATAGTCAACGAGATTCTCTGCATGATCGGCCAAACCGGGTATCAGGATATGGTCAATCAGGGCAACTACAAAGCTATGATCGACGTGTCCCAGTGTGAAAGCCGTGACGCCGCGTCAAGCAGTAACTCCAAGAACCAGTCATCCGGCTCTAACATGCCCGAGTATGAATTCTGGACCGTCAACTCCACCAGGCAGGACAACAACTCAGACCATATTGTTAAGGTCTGGGTTCACGAGAGCGCTGACGAGTGGGAGCCTGAAAAAATCATCCATGTCAGATCCATCATTACAGAGGGTGTTTCAGACACTAACCCCTATGGGCTTTTCACTATGTATTTCAAGGGCGTGACCGCCAACGCCGGGACACAGCTTTTCAAGGGTCTGCTTAAAACAGTGGAATCCGGGGGCGAGATCCAGGTCCAGTTTGTGGACCAGGGCGGTTTCGGTACCACTCTATTCCAGGAAGCTGTAACAGTAGCCAGGTCCGACACCTCCGGCAACACAGGTTCTGGGACAATATACACTTACGAATACAACGCATTTGAGGGCACTACCGAAGTCACTTTCGACATCGCCTACAGCCAGGATTATTTCCTCCGGGAGGCCCAGGCCGGCAGCACCTTCTGTCTGGACAGGAACGATTTCAACGAAACTGTCTGGCGATACGGACTTTACGACAGTAACGGCGCCAGGGTGGAAAGAACCTCCGGTTTCCCCATCAAATACACGAATGGAGGATCAACATACCACGGCTGGATAGGTTACTGGGGCCTCTGGTTCCCGGATGACGTAACGATCAGCGATGGGGATACTGTGACCAAACAGACCTACAGCGCAAATGGCGGCTCTGAAGATACATACAACGTCTTTATTTCCGGCGGCAAACTGGTCAAGCACACAAAGAAGAACCTCACCCTGGCCGATGTGAAAAACGTGCCTCTGGACTACAACGAGTGGGACGGCTCGAACTGGACCGATTACCGCTCAGTGTGGAATGGAACCAGCTTCGTCAAGAATGCATCACGGAGCGAAACTACCAACTGGATGTATCAGGACCTGAGTCCTACGGTTGATATTGACCTCACCAATGTGCCGTATTCCAACCTGAATTTCTGGTCTCAGTCGCTGGGTGGAAGAGTTGAAGTTCTCCTGGATGCCTGCAATTTCAACGATAACGGGACTACCCAGGATTGGTCGGACGATTCCTTCTCCTGCACCGCCACGGATACTACGTCGGTGGTATCTTTCGTCGAGGATATGGTATATCCCACTGACACTGTACCGGACACATTCGCGTGTTTCGTCAGTTGTCCGGATCCGGCCAACCTCGATTCCACCAATCCATACTTCGACTCAAGCAATATTGAGAACCAGGCGGTTTCACCTTTTGCCGCCAGTTACTACAGCTACGCCTACAGCGCTGGCGGAATGGTCCTTACGTATAACGGTTCATCTGTAGCCACGACAGCCTCAAACAACAACTACGAATGGGGTATCAACAGCGGGCCAATATTCTCGCCAACTGGCACAAATCTCGCCAAGCTGGCCTGTGATTATGACCCTTCGACAACGTGCGCGTGGCAAGCGTGGAACAGCCTGGATGAGTATTACACCTGGGAGACGGGGCCAAATGACTGGAACATGTTTACAGCCCTTCAGGACCCGGCTGATAACAGTTTCCTTACCTTCCAGGCTCCCCTGTCTGTCAAGTACGTCCACGCAGCAGCAGGCAGTTACCAGGGTACAAGTTTCTTCCTGGAGTATAACGGCTTCGGAGATCTGTGGGGTCTTCCCGGCAAATGTGTGGACGAAGACACCGGTGTGGCAACCGAGTGCGGTTCCGGCACCCGCTGGGTACCTGAGCTGATCATCACTGATGGCTCAGAGTTGCTTGACCTTTCGGACGACACGACCACCTACCTGGTCAAAGCACTGGAAAAGGAACAGCAGATGAAGAGTGTTAATGCATCCAACTGCTCGGCCCTTTCAACTTCTACTTACACGCTGCCGGATCTCACTGACTGGGTGGATCCCAATATCGGCACTGAACCCACTATTGACGGCGCACCGGCGGTCATCGGGGGCGTTCTGCAGGGGCAGTAAACCATCAAGTGGATCACACCTCGTATAAAGAAGGCGGGCCTCCAGGGCCCGCCTTCAATGTTCTAAACCCGATCCCAACCCAACTTAATTGTATATCAGTATTGTTAGTATTTATATATGTGTCATTAAGTGTCAGATGGTTTGCAATTATGTTTTGCCAGCCTTTCAGCTATTTCCTGAAAACCACCCCACCCTCCCGTAACACCCTGTAAACAAATAAATATTCCTATTCTGATATAACTGCTAGCCTCTGGCACCCTTTTTGCTCTTATACGTCCGTGAAATTCAGCGACATACCATTTGAACTCTGTTTCAGGCAAGGGGTGCAAGCAATGGAAACTCTAACTGAAGATCGAGTGAGAAAAACGGGGAATGGCAACTTATCATCAGAGAATTTGAATTCTACCGTGTACAGACTACTACATCTCGTTATCCTCATATTTATTGTCCTGTTCTCTGTACCTTCAACAGCAATCGCGGAAGAAGAGCGATTTGCCAAACTGGATTACAACATAGTTGATTTCGAACCCATCAATCTTCTCAGTCCCGCCCCTGAAGATGACGACAGCTGGGATATTACAGACAGGGCCCTGCTGATCAGCACCGCTGCCCTGTGGTATATTGATTACCAGCAAACGATGCAGATCGTAGAAGACGAAAATAGATATGAGTTAAACCCATTCCTGGGGGAGAATCCCAGCAAGGACAGGGTCAACCTTCACTTTGCGGGGTCGTTTGCACTTAATTACTATATTGCTGATAAACTCAGTTCCAAAAACCGCAAAACATATCTGACCCTCATGATCATGCTGGAGTCAGCTGTTATCAATCACAACGTAGAGGTAGGTATCAAGTTCTAGACCTCTGGAGATTGGAGACAGAACATTGGAGCATTAGATATCGGAAATGAACTATCCACGTCACTGGACCTGGATGCACAGGCCAACCTCAGCCGGCACACATCCTCAAGTGTGAACGTCTATTACATGAACCTTTCCTTCGGCCCCAGACTGACACTTGACCTCTCGCCATCACTTTCAGCCCGCGTGTCTACCGGCCTTTCCTGCCATGTGATCGATTTCGATGAGGTACCCATAAGAATTGACGGCAGCGGCTACTTTCTGGGAGTCGGTATTGAGAGGAAGCTGGACGACGGCAGATTTCCTGGATTTGAAGTGCAGGGGCATACGCTGGACGGTGAGGACAGTTTCGGCAATACGATCGACGGGCTCAGTGTGACAGGAAAATTCTTTATCAGGTCTCATCTTTTTGTCCGTTCTTCTGAAACTGGATCGAAACAACGCGCCCGTTAAGGGCGCCCAAATTGATGATTTGCATAGATAGTAGAATTTTGTACTTTGTAATCATGAGGCCAGGCTTTTGAGTGTAATCACTCGCCTTCGCAACGCCTTCCGCGCTTCGCTTCGTGATTCACCAAAACCCCGGCCTGTTTAGCATTTGGTTATCCAGGATTCCGGTGAAAGCTACTTCGGCTCCGCGGGAGCACGTGATTCGTATCGGGGTGTGAGCGTTAATCCCTCTCCCTCTTGTCAGGTCGTAGCTTTAGCGTAGACTGATGAGGGGAGAGGTCAGGAGAGGGTGAGTTGTTGTTACCTGGATCCTGAGACCCGGGTCATGGGTGGCTCAAAGGCGTTGTGAAAAAGTGGAAATGATGTTTTTCACTCTCCGCGGAGTAAAAAGCCATGAATGGACTTTTTACGACCCTGTCAATAATAATGTATAAGGGGATCATGAACCGAAAATTCTGGGCAGCCCTCCTGGTGTTGATCGTTACCCTGGTCACCACCGTCTGTGACTCGTCATCCGCCGACTGGAGTGAACTGCCAGCTTACCTCAATGGCGGAATAGTGGTGTATGGAGATAGCAGAACAGGCCACAGCGCCCATGCGTGGATAATGGAGGGCATAGCAACAATTAAGCCCTCTGCGGTCTTCCACACCGGCGACCTTGTAGGAAACGGCAACGATCCGGATGACTGGAAGACGTTCAACAGGATCGCGTCAAAACTTCCGTCCGGAACACCTGTTTATCCTGCCCTCGGGAATCATGAGAAGGAATCTCCTCTTTACTTCAACAATTTTACTCTTCCCGGGAACGAGCGATGGTACTCCGTTGAAATATCGGGGATTCATCTCGCGATCCTGGATACAGGCACTGATCTTTCTCCAGGCTCGACACAATATCAGTGGCTGGAAAACGACCTTTCTACGATCGGACCAGGAATTAACTTTATCGCTGTTGTTTTTCACTACCCTCCATACAGCACCGGCAAGCACGGCGAGGATGAAAAGGGGCTTCGAAGCAAGATCGTACCCCTTTTCGAGCAGTATGGTGTGGATCTTGTTTTTAACGGGCACGACCACAATTACGAGAGGCTGCTGATAAACGGCGTTCAGTACATAGTCACGGGAGGAGGAGGCGCTCCTCTGCGCAGCCAGGCCAGAACCAGCCCCGGCAGCCTGATCTACAGGAAGGTACACCACTTCGTTGTCATCTATTTTACCGGCAACGGCAACCTTTCTGTGGACGTATGGGACTGGACAGTCAACCTTATCGATCAGTTCGAGGTGGCGCCCTAGAAATCAATTCCTCTATCACAAGTAGCTTTCAGGACAATAAAACGTTTATAATCATGGCAATCAGGTATAGTTTTACCTGAACGAACCCTGACAAGATATGTCCTGGAAACCGCTGATCCACATAATTTCTCCCGATGCCGATGAAAGAGGCGCGCTGCGCGCCCAGCTCCTCGGCGCGGATTACAACGTCCTTGTGGCACATGACCCGGGTGAGGCTGTGGGTAAGCTCAAGGAGGGCACACCTCATCTTATTGTCATCGATCAGGAACAGGCCGACACTGATTCTGCTGATTTCTCAGCCCTGGTTCACCACCTGGAGGGAGCTTCCCCCCTCCCATATCTGCTTCTGATAGACAATGACAGTGCGGATTCAGTCCCACCCTCACTCAGGGAGGGCCTGGATGACACCCTGATGCGGCCCGTCAATGCCCTGGAACTGCTGGCGCGGGTAAGATCGCTCCTTCGCAACCGCCAGCTGCTGGGCCAGATCCGTATCCAGGAGATGTTTCTCCGCCAGAAGAAACTCGAGCCCTACGTTCCCGAAATACTTCAACCCACGGTTCTCCTGGTGGAAGATGAGGCAGCTCAGCTGCAGAAGATCGGGGATCTTATCACCAGGATCCCGTGTATGGTTGAAAAGGCCCAGACCTCCGCTGAAGCTCTCCAATACATCAAAAAAAGCCTCCCCGAACTGGTCATCATAGACTTCCTCTTCCCGGACCAGGACGGTCTCGAGCTTTGCCGATATCTTAAACGGCTCGCCGACACAAGGACAATACCCCTTCTCATGCTCACATCAATGCCGGAGCTTGATAACCGTATAGTGGGGATGGATGCGGGGCCTGATGACTATCTGGTCAAACCAGTAAATCCAGTTGAGGTGATCACGCGAGTCCGCCGCCTCCTTGCAAGACAGGCCGGTCACATGAGGCTTTCAGGGAATATGCAGATACTGAACAATGCAGGCCTGACTGACCAGGAGACTGGTATTCCCGGGGATGAGTTTTTCCGTTTCGCATACCCGGAACTCATCCGATGGTCCCAGAGAGCTCAGCTTCCCTTTACGATCGTAAGAATGCGCCTCGCCACCAGGGAAAACTTCTACCGGCTGGCCACGACAGTACACTCAACCCTGAGAAACTTCGACCTGATCTTCGTGACCGGTGAAGCGGACCTTTCCCTCATCCTGCCCGAAACCCAATCGGACCAGGCCCAGATCGCCCTCTCACGGATCCTGTCCGTGGCGGAGGTAAACGGCGTCCCGCCATGGGAGGTTCGATCCGCGATGGTCTCAGTGGGTGAAGAAGGCTGGGATTCGGGGAAGACCAGGAAGAAACTCAAGACCGGCAGGATGGAAGACGGCACCCTGACCGCCTTTGAGACAGATGGTGGCGACCGTATTCTGGTAGTCGGCGACAAGAGCAGTGTAAATCTGGTCCAGTTACTCAAGGAAGAGGGTTTTTCCAATGCTGAAGCTTTCGTTTTCGAGGGTGACAAACTGCCCGACACACTTAACGCCAGTGCTGTTATTATCCAGGGTGATCTGGACAGGATCCCCGATCTTGCCCAGCAACTGCTGCCCGCTCTTCCTGACCCTGCAACTCCCATTATCGTTCAGTATTCGGAAAGGTCAGAGGACCCAGATCTCGCCTCTCTGCCGGAATCAGCGGACTATATCCCTCCCGGTGCCGGTAACGACTACCTTATCCACAGGCTCCGCAGATCTCTGGACATGGTGCAGGCCCAGTCCGATGCAAAGGGAGTGGAGACCTTCATCCTTCGGCTGGTCCGCTTTATGGAGGAGGGAGACTCCGACGTTCTTGGTCATTCCCAGCAGGTAGTTATCTGGGCAGTGAGGCTTGGAGGGCGGATGGGGCTACCGCCAGAGCAGATAGAAGCGCTGAAGTGGGGATGCCTCCTGCACGATATCGGCAAGCTGTTCCTCCCAGGGAAAATACTGTCCAAAAACAGGATGCTGACACCTGAGGAGTTTGCCATCGCCAAATCCCACCCCCGACTGGGGTTTGATCTCTGCAACGGCTTCGGCATCCTTGAACCGGCGCTTCCCATAATAAAGTACCACCATGAGAGGATGGACGGTAAAGGATATCCGGAGGGCCTGAGGGGCAACAAGATACCGCTCCTTGCCCGCATTGTTGCCGTTCCCGACGTCTTCGACACACTTATCCGCAGGCGGCCCTATCGGCCGGCATTCCCGGAAGAGGAGGCCTCTAAAATAATTATGTCGGAGGCGGAAAAAGGCATGTGGGACATCAACATCGCGAAGCAGTTTCTCGAAATGATCCAGAGGTAATAAGTTGATGGGATAGAGCATTAGACATTAGAGCATTGGACACGGATGAGTTATTAAATATGGTTCATCTCCCGATTAGTTAGTGAAATTTCAGTATATACCGTTCGTCGGGACGGGTTTTTGGTGTAATCACTCGGCTGCGCAACCCCCTTGAGCTCCGCTTCAGGGTCATTTGCCGGAACCCATTAAGTATGTGTTAACCACCAATTAATTGGGAGATGAACCGAAATTTCTAATGCTCTAAATCCAATTTCCAATTTCCAATTTCCAACTTCTAATGCTCTAATGCTCATACTCCTTGGGAAATAACAGAATGATTTGCTATAATTTTAGAACACCTATCTTGAAAAGGGCTGATACGGAAAGAGACCGGTACTGACATGTCTATTTCTTCAAATACCAGATCAAGCAGGGCCGTAGGCATCTGTCTGGGCGCGAGTACTATCAGTATCGTCCAGCGGAAAAACGGGAAAATCAGTTTTTCCCGAATTTCCCACGGTGGAAAGGTGGAGGATTCAGTCAGAAAGATCATCCACAGCGCTGTTCCCTCCCGTGTTGGAATTACTGGGCGCAAATTCAGAGATCTCATGAACATCGAAACAGTCTCGGAACCCGAAGCTGTTGAACTGGCATATGATCACATCAGGGAGGTATATCCGGGAAAAGATACCATCCTCTCAGTCGGGAGCGAGTCGTTCCTGGTATACACCCTGGACAGAAAGGGAAGGATCAAATCCTTAAATACCGGCAGCAAATGCGCCTCCGGAACCGGTGAGTTTTTCCTCCAGCAGATAAAGCGTATGGAACTGGATGTTGAAGACGCGATCACAAAAGCCGCATCCTCAGAGCCACACCACATAGCCGGGAGATGCTCAGTGTTCAGCAAAAGCGATTGCACACATGCGCTGAACAAGGGAATCGAAAAGGGGCGTGTGGTCGCGGGACTATGCAGGATGATGGCAGCAAAGATCATTGAACTTCTCAAGGCCGCAAAAGCCAGACGTATTATCGCTGTTGGCGGCGTGAGTCAAAACAAGGAAGTAATGCGCTATCTCAAGGAAGCCTTCCCTGAAATATGCATCCCCGAAGAGGCACCGTACTTCGAAGCCCTGGGTTCCATGTTGTGGGCGGAAAAGAATGGGATACTTGCCCGGGTTGAAGATGACATTATAAAGGAGTCCTATAATTCTTTCCCATCGCTGCCTGATCTGATAACAGGTGAATCCAGGGTTTCCTTCAAGACGGCGCCTGCGGGCGAGTTTTACGATGGAGAATATGTAATTGGACTGGACGTGGGCAGCACAACCACAAAAGCGGTGTTAACCAGGACCGACAACCAGGCTATTGTGGCAAGCAAATATCTTCGAACCCTGGGGGATCCGGTACAGGCGAGCAGGAACTGTTACCAGGCACTGGCCGAGCAGGTTCCGGAGGGTATCCATCCGAACATCATCGGGCTGGGCGTCACTGGAAGCGGAAGGCAGATAGCGGGCCTCCACGCTCTAACCGATGAAGTAATAAACGAGATTATGGCCCACGCTGCCGCGGCTGTTTATTTCGATCCGGAAGTCGATACTATCTTCGAGATCGGCGGCCAGGACGCGAAATATACGTACATTACAAACGGTGTTCCCACAGATTACGCCATGAACGAAGCATGCTCCGCGGGAACGGGCTCTTTTCTGGAGGAAGCCTGCAGCGAGTCCTTCGGTATCGATACCGACCGCATCGCAGACATCGCTCTTGAATCCACAGCACCGCCCAATTTCAATGACCAGTGCGCTGCCTTTATCGGAAGTGACGTCAAAACAGCGATGCAGGAGGGTTACACCAGGGAAAACAGCGTGGCTGGCCTGGTTTATTCCGTCTGTCGGAACTACCTGAACAGGGTTAAGGGAAGTCGTCCGGTGGGGAAGAAGATCTTCATGCAGGGTGGAGTCAGTTACAACAGGGCTGTGCCACTGGCTATGGCGATCCTCTGTGAGCAGGAGATAATAGTACCTCCGGAACCCGGTCTAATGGGCGCATTCGGTGCAGCACTGGAAGTACACAGGAAAATCACAAACAGACTTACCGAAAAAAAGGTGTTCGATCTCGCGGAGCTGGCAGGAAGGGAAATAAAGCATGAAAAACCCTTCAACTGTGCCGGTGGCAGGGAAAAATGCGACCGGAAATGCAGCATCGACCGCTATTCCATCAACGGCAAAAAGTATCCCTTCGGAGGCGCATGTAATAAATATTACAGTTACAGGCAGTGCAGCACATTGGATGCGGGTGAGCTGGATCTGGTCAGGGTCCGCGAGGATCTGATCTTCAGGAAATATGCACCCCAGAGCGTCAATGGCGGTCAGCGCACAGTGGGGATACCAACTTCCCTCTATACTACTACAGCGTATCCGCTCTACGCTCACTTCTTCGTCAACCTTGGGCTTCGGATAATTAAAAGTGACGATCCAGACCCTGAGGGTTTCGACTCGGCGGGCTCTTCATTCTGTTTCCCGGTATTACAGAGCCATGGTTTCCTGAAGGAGATTCTATCAAAGGAACCTGATTACATCTTTATCCCGCAAGTCAATAATGCGTATGGTCGATCAGAAGACGGCATCAACTGTACCTGTCCTTTTGTTCAGAGCGAGCCATACTATCTCAGGGCGGCATTCCACGATAAGCTGGACTCCAGGCTGTTAACAGAAGTGCTGAACTTCAGCCACCCGAAAAAACTGCAGGAAGCCTTTATCAGGATAGGTCGAAAGTTGGGTGTTAACAGCAGGAGGTCAGCCGATTCATTTGAAAAGGCGTGGGATATCTTTAAAAAATCCCAGGAAGAGATGAAGGAGCATGGCCGCCGCTTCCTTTCTTCACTGGATCCGTCTGACAACGCAATCGTTCTTTTCGGCCGCTCCTATAATGCATTTGCCGGTATTGGCAACATGGGGGTCCCACAGAAGCTTGCCAGCCGTGGCTTCAGGATCATCCCCCACGATTTCCTTCCGACAGAGGAGCCGGGTACAACTAAATTTGACAAGATGTTCTGGGCATCGGGCCAGAAGATCCTTCAGGCAGCAGAGTTTATCAAGAAAAGGCCAAATCTTTCCGGCGTATACATTACAAACTTCAGCTGTGGACCTGATTCCTTTATCATCGAGCAGTTCAAAAGCATCATGGGACAGAAACCGTTTCTTACACTTGAATTCGATGACCACACTGCCGACGCGGGGATAGACACCAGGATTGAGGCGTTCCTGGATGTGATCAGAGGCTACAGGGAACAGGATTTCCCGGAGCGGAAACTGCAGAGCTTTCTCCCCGCACAGACAACACTTCACAACGGAATTTATTGTGTCCGGACCAGCGATGACAGAATGCTGAATTTGACTGACCCTGATATCCGCCTGGTTATTCCTTCTATGGGCGAAACAGCATCGAGGGCCCTTGTTTCAGCTTTGCAATATATGGGCATCCACGCTACTGCCCTTGACCCGCCGGGCCAGACAGAACTGGAAATGGGAAAAAAAGAGACTTCATGCAAGGAATGTCTCCCCTATACACTGATAACAGGCTCTTTACTGCATTTTCTGGAAAAACGGAAAAGAAAAGATGAGGTGCTTGTATACTACATTCCTGAAACAGACGGGCCCTGCAGGCTGGGTCAGTACAGTGTCGCCCTGAAGGAATATATCATGGATAACCGGATCAGCAACGTCGCCCTGTTGTCGCTGTCCTCCGAAAACAGGTACGCAGGAATGCCCCCGGGATTTACTTCACGAGCAATACTGGCGACCATTATTTCCGATGGACTGGAGGATATCCACGCGGGCATCCTTGCCCTGGCTGATGACCGGGCAGGAGCGCTGAGGGCTCTGGAGGAAGGCACAGAGAGAATCCTGTACAGCCTGGCCAGGGACAGCCAGGCAGCAGTAATCGACGTGATGGGAGAGGCAATGACAGAACTTGCCGGCTTCCGGAAGAAGATGTCACTTAATGAGGCCACGAAGATATCGTTGACCGGCGAGATCTATGCCAGAAGGGATGGGCTTTCCAGCCAGTTTCTGGTTCAGAAACTTGCAAAGAAAGGCATCGTAGTCAAAACTGCTCCCATTAATGAGTGGCTTCAATATGTAAACTACATCGCTGCAACCGGAATACTGCCCGGAACATTCTTTATGGAGCGGCTCAAAGCTAAAATAAAGGGGCTGTTTATGAAGAGAATGGAGGCCCTGGTCAGGGATCAGCTTCGACTCTCCGGATTCAGTGACGGACACAAAGTTGATATCGAGTACCTTATAAAAAAGGGAAGCAGTCTTATCAATCCTGAATTTACCGGTGAGGCGATACTGACAACCGCCCTGGCCCTCAAGGAAATAGGGGACCAGACTCACGGTGTCATAAGTATCGGTCCCTTCGGCTGTATGCCCAGCAGGATCGCTGAATCCATTTTAAACCACAGGTTCGAAGATGAAAAACCGAACTTTTCGAAGAAGAACGCCGACTTCTGGAAAAAGCACAAGAACCGGCTCTCCCTGCCCTTCCTGGCCATCGAGACCGACGGCAACACATTCCCCCAGCTGACAGAAGCACGTCTGGAGAGCCTCATCCTGTCCGCGAACAGGCTTAAAGAAGATCTTAAGGAACTGAAGTCGTAATTAGTGATTGGTAAATAGCAAAACAAGGTTCTGGGGCTTCTTCTCGTCCAACGTCCAACGTCCAATGTCCAACGTAGATCTTGGATCTTGGTTTTTGGACCTTGGATTATCTCCATCCAATGTCTAATGCTCTAATTTCTAATATCTAATGTTCTAATCCCAATTCCCAATCTCCATTTTCCCCCGCAGGGGCGACAAAACTGCTAACAGAGCTACTATTGAGTCTAAAAACAACACTTTCAATAAATATGATATTGTTGTATTATTGTGCCAGCAAGTGCATGGGGGTGCCATGGAATCGCTGGCCGAAGCTATCGACAAGAAAGCGATGCTAAAGGGGCGCAGAGTTCTGTTGGTCGATGACAATCCGGATGTTCTCTGGGTCCTGAACGACATGCTTACAAGGAACCTGGAAGTTGAGATCACTACTGCTGCCGATGGCGAGGGTGCTGTCGCCCTGGCCCAGGATGCAATTCCGGATCTCATTCTCATGGACCTGATGATGCCGGGTGTAAACGGCATCGAAGCCGCCAAACTCCTCAAGAACGACGCAAGGACGGGCCACATCCCGATCGTAGCGCTTACAGCCTTTGTAGACACCTTTAGAAGAAATGAAGTAATGAAGGAAGGATTTGTTGATTACCTGGAAAAGCCCGTTGATATAGACGAACTGGTGGATATAATATTCCGCAATATTGTTTAAATTTATCAGGCAGGATCCATGTTTGTCCGCCTTCCCTCCTCTACAAACTCTATACCCACCCCGGCCGGACCGTTAGAATCACCAACTGTTCTTCTCCATGCTACCCTGCCAAAAACGGTAGATGTGTGATCCATTCCTGGAAAGCTGGATTTTATCTTAATAACAGAATCCACTTCGGGCGGCTTTCTGGTCTCTATAAAGGCTCCGCCTCCTGAAGCGTTCACCATCTGGCCGTTATGGGACATGTTCTCGTGTACAAAAGTTACGTCGGCCAGGATCTGGGTACGCGGGCTTTTCCTTCTCTCCTTCGGCTTTTTCTTCTTCACCATTCCAGGTCCACAACACATGAATTAACTTGCAAACAGTTGACAGGGTCATAATATATATCATCCCGGGAAACACTTCAACGAAAGCACTGAACCTTGCAGGCAGCCAACCACAGCTTCTGCAAACTATTTAACATAGCACCTTATTTAGGCTATATTTCCGATTGGACTCGAATATCCGGAACCTGGGTAGCTCTATTATATCAAATCGGGATTTTGGTGAATCACGAAGCGAAGCGCGGAAGGCGTTGCGCAGCCGAGTGATTACACCAAAAACCCTGCCTTATGAATGAACTATAACAATATCCTACCAACTGAGTGGGAGATGAACCCAGGTTTCAAACTTTTAAAAAGAGAAGGGTAGTTCTTGAAACATGAAACTTGAAGCCCGGGATTTCTAATAACAAATGACGTACAGGAGAAGCTTGCAAACTATTCCAAAAAAGGGATCAGCATCCATAAGGACGATGTTTTCCGCCATCGCAGACCGCTACGATCTGTTAAACAGGCTGCTGAGCTTCGGTGTTGATATTAAATGGCGCCGTGAATTGGCATCAGAAATGCCCACCGCAGATCAGGGTGTAGCCCTGGACCTTGCCACTGGCACAGGTGACGTGGCCCTCACATTGATAAAAAGCCATGGTCACTGGAAGATAGTAGGTGCTGATTTCGCGGTGCCCATGCTCAGAATAGCGAGGAAAAAACTGATCGCAAGATCGGTAAAAAGCCTGTTCCTCACAGCAGGTGACGCCATGTCCATGCCATTTTCTGATTCTACATTTAACGCAGTAACCATCGCCTTTGGCATAAGAAACTTTCCGGACAGGATCTGGGCTCTGGCTGAAATAAACAGAGTAATGGCACCGGGAGGAAGACTGATCATCCTGGAGTTCTCCCGGATGGACAGGCCCATTATCGGGCCTGTCTTTCGTTTTTACTTTCATTCCATCCTGCCTTTCCTGGGTGGTACTATATCGGGCAACTCCGGCGCTTATTGCTACTTGCCGAGGTCGGTTGATGACTTTCCCGACCCTGAAGGATTTTGCAGCGAGATGAGGGAAGCCGGCTTCTACGATGTGCGCTACCGCCCCCTTACCTGCGGTATAGCTTATTTACATGTAGGGGATAAGAATGGGTAAGGGGGTAAGGGGGTAAGGGGGTATCGGGGTGTGGGGGTTAGAGAAATGAATGAATCGGGGAAACGGAGAATCGGTGTAAATTATACGATCCGGCGAAAAAAATAGTCATTGCGAGGAGTATTGCGGTTGCGTAACGACGCGGCAATCTTGTGGCTCGTTGATCTTGGATTAAAATACTTGGAATTTGCCTGCCCTGAGCTTGCCGAAGGGGAACCTGGAACTTTACAAGTAAGGGAGTTTAAAGGTTGATCAAATTTGAAGGCGCAAGCGTTACATACCAGACAGACGCAGGCCCTCATCCCGCCCTGTCGGGTATCGATCTGGACATTCCAGGAGGTGAACCGTGCGTCGTGATTGGCCCTACTGGATGCGGTAAGACTACGCTCCTGTTTCTTCTCGCCGGACTGGTATCTTCTTCAGCCGGCTCGGTACAGATAGATGGTGACCAGGCTCTCCGTGGGAGAAGAGAGACAAGTCTTATCCTCCAGCAGCATGGGCTCTTCCCCTGGAAAAACGCGCTTGCGAACGTAACCCTTGGTTTGACCATCAGAGGTATTCCAAGAGGTGAGCGTAACGAACAGGCCGGAGAGCTCATGCGTGAATTGGGGATCTGGGATATCAGGGACAGCTATCCACCACAGCTCTCCGGTGGCCAGAAACAGAGAGTAGCTATCGCGAGATCCCTTGTAACGGAGCCGGACCTTCTTCTAATGGATGAACCCTTCTCGGCACTGGATGCAATGACCAGAGAGACCCTGCAGAACCTGCTCCTGAGGATCTGGAAGGAGCGGAATTTTACTTTTCTCATGGTATCCCACGGTATCGAAGAGGCAGTGTTTCTGGGAAGGCGCATTGTTGTGCTGTCTGAAAGACCTGGCCATATACTGACGGTTCTGGACAATCCCGGTATGGGAGCAGAGTCATTCCGGCTGTCGGATGAATTTCACAGACAATGCATTCAGGTTCGAAGAGCTCTGGAGGACAGATAGATGGCCATTACTACAGCAAGGATAAGGCCCTACCTGATTGCTGTAGCGGCTATGCTTGTTATCTGGCAGGGGTTTGCCGCGATCCTCGATACGGAAACCCTTCCAGGCCCTTTTGCCGTCCTTACTGCGTTTACGATCTCCATGAAGGGCCCCATGGCGAGTCATTTTCTCCGCTCCTCCTACCGTGTGCTCATCAGCCTTGTTCTGGCCCTTATCACTGCCGTTCCGCTGGGTATATATATGGGACGATCGAGCCGGGCTGATGCTTTCCTGTCTCCAGTTGTATATCTTGTTTACCCTGTTCCCAAGATCGCATTCCTGCCCCTGATCCTTCTTCTTCTGGGCATAGGGGACAATTCCAAGGTTTTCCTCATAAGCTTCATCCTGTTTTTCCAGATACTGGTCACAACACGGGACGCGGCACGGGAAATTCCCAGGGAATATATACTCTCCATGAGATCACTTGGCGCAAACCGCTGGCAGAAGGCCGCCCACCTGGTTCTTCCCGCGGTGCTTCCCAAGGTACTTACAGCCCTGAGAATCGGCATTGGCACCGCCATCGCAGTCCTCTTCTTTGTGGAATCGTTCGCCACAAATACTGGTCTGGGATACTTTATTCTTGACGCCTGGAGCCGCCTCAACTACCGGGAGATGTATGCCGGCATAGTGGGAATGGGGCTGCTGGGTGTGATTTTGTATGAGATCGTGGAGTTCACCGATAGAACGCTGTGTCGATGGACGAAGTTGTAGAAAAACCGCGACCAAAGACCAAGGACCAAGGTCAAAATTGGTCGTTGGTCATTGGTCATTGGTCGAGTTTATAATAATTGAACCAGATACATAGCCACTCCCCCGACCACTACAGTCAGGATCAGGTTCCTGGTCTTTACAGCCACACCAAAGCTTATTATAAGAGCCCAGAGTCCCGGGTTGCCGGGACTAACGTCTATAGCGCCGGCCCTCTGGATCGCCCCCGGGAATATCAGGGCTGACAGAATGGCCACGGGCAGGTAGGAAAGCCAGCGCATAACCACCCTGGGGAGCTCGATCTTCGACAGCGCAACCAGGGGGATCAGCCGCGGAAAGTATGTGGCGGCGGCCATTCCGAGGAAAATAATAATGAGACGTTCATTCTCCATACTTATTTTCCTCGGTGTCCCAAGACCCAGGACCCAAGACCCAGGTTAATCAACAACTCCATTTGTCTAATTTCCAATCTCCATTTTCCAAGTTCCAATGCTCTAATGTTCTACCCCCACACCCCGTTACTCCCTTACGCATTACCCCCCTCTTTCCTTTTTCCTCTTCCCTCCTCCCTGCTCTAACACCAACCCCAACGTCGCCCCTGCAAACGCGGCCGTTATGATATTCCAGGTTCCGCCCATAAAGAACGAAAACAATATCGACATCGCTGCTGTGGCAACACCCACGAGGAGATGCAGCCTGTCCGATATCTGGAGAATTACCAGGCCCACGAACATTGAGTAGAGGGCGAACTCCAGGCTGCTCTGAAGGGCTGCTGGAACCAGGAAACCTGCCAACGCACCGAGGACAGAGCCGGTAAGCCAGCTGGCATAGGCTGTATAGTGGAGGACCAGGCTGTATCTGTGGTCCGCTTCATTGCTATGGTACCTCCCTATGGAAATGGCATATGTCTCATCAGTCACACCCCATGCGATAAAGGGTATTATCCACCGGCTCACTTTTCTGAAAAAGGGTGAAAGGGAGGCGCTCATCAGGACATGTCTAAGGTTCAAGAAGAATGTCGTGAGGACTACCTCGAAGCCTGTCGCCCCCCCTGAAAGCAATCCCACTGCAATGAACTGGCTTGCCCCTGCGAATACAACGATCGACATGAATATTGCCGGGAAGAGACTTATTCCGCTCTGCCTTGCAAGGATCCCGTAGGCCGCGCCCATGGGTATGTATCCCAGTATAATGGGTAAGGCATCCGTGAATGCCTGCTTCATCATATTGTTCTTGACGTCGTTCATGTGCTCGGGAATGTCAGACGGTTACCCGGAAAAAACAGCCAGGATAAAGCCCACCGTAAGGGGTATTGTGAGGTTGTCGTTAAATGGACGCGGAAGCATTTCGGCAAGGGTGCCCGCCACGGCTGCGATTATCAAAATAACGATGCCGAAGGGCAGCAGGGAAGGCCACATTTTTCGTATAAAAAGATAGGCAAGGATAGTTATCAACAAACACGCCAGGGAACCCTCCAGTGTCTTTGACCCTATCCTTATCCGGCCGAAGCCCTTTCCGACAAGGACCGCAGCCCTGTCTCCGATGATCAGCGGAATAACCGAAGCCAGTGCCGCGTGCTTTGAAAACAGAAGAAATGCAAGGAAAATGCCGCCGGTGAATGCCGGCGTTCCGGTGATCCTGGCCGCTTCAGAGGGCCTCATGAAGGGCCCCAGGACAGGTTGGATCAACCTGCTGAATCCCTGGCTGTAAAGCCTCGCAGTGTCTACAGAAACGGATGTCAGGAAGAAGGCTCCCAGGACTATTTTATTAGTCGGACTCTGGAGAGCATACCCGATAATTGCCAGGAAAACGCCGCCGAGGACATGGAAAAAGGTTCTGGGAACCTCTCTCTGGACGTCTGCGAGGGACATCAGCTATTTCACAGTTCTCTGTCGTATATGCGGTAGGTTTTGTAGGGGGTGGCCCCGAAAATCTTCACCAAGGTATCGTTCATCAGTGTGTTATCCTCCAGGGTCCATGAAAACTCTCCGTATTTATCACCCCTGTCGATCCCCTTCTGCCAGAGCAGGGCAAAAAGGAGAGACTCGATACCTCTCTTCCTGAACTTCTCCCTGGTCCCCATTATCATGACCCTGGAGGTTGTTATCTCCTTCGCCGCCTTAAGGGCTCTTAACAACCTCAAGGTGATCAGCCTGCCGTTGAGGATCCGCAACACCTGATTATAATCGGGCAGAGCCATCAGGAAACCGGCCGGCTCACCATCAACAAAAGCGAAAGCCACTCTTTCAGGATCGACGATGGGTTTGAGATTTTTCGCCATGTAGTTGATCTCGTCATCGGTCATTGGGAAAAAGCCCCAGTTCTTCTCCCACGCCTCATTGTAGATAGTCTTGACCATCTCAAGGTCGTGGTTGAATTCCTTCATGTCAAGGCATCTGACCGCAAGGCCCTTCTCCCGCTGTTCTATCTTCTTTGCAAGACGCGCGAGCCTGTCCGGGAGGCGCTGGCCAACGTTGAAATAGAATGCGAAAAGATCTTTGGCCTTGCCGTAGCCTGCGCCTTCGATCAGGTCCAAATAGTAGGGCGGATTGTAGGTCATCATGATAAACGGAGGGGACATGAAGTTGTCAATCAGCAAACCACACTCTTCATTCATACTTGGATTTACGGGCCCCCTGGAGATCTCCATACCGTTCTCAATAAGGTAACTCTCTGCCTCAGCAAACAGGGCTGATGCAACTTCCTGATCAGGTATCGATTCGAAGAATCCGAAAAAACCGGTTTTTTCATTATGAAACTCATTGTGAGCGTTGTTCAGAATGCCCACGATCCGGCCTGCAGGTCGCTTATTTTTATAGCAGACAAATATTTTTCGCCGGGCGTTCCTGAAAAAAGGATGTTTTGTGGAGAGAAGTCCTGATACGTCCTTCTTCAGAGGAGGCACCCAGTAGGGATCCCCACGATACAGAGTCCAGGGCAAATTGATGAAGTCCTTCAAAGCCCTGCCTTTTTCCGCCTCAACTATCTTGATGCTCATAGTTTGTTCCCACGTTGGTCATTGGACTTTGGACCCTTATATATACCCCACGTTGGTCATTGGGCGTTGGTCCTTGAACCTTTATATAAGCCCTACCGCCTTGCCCACCTTGCCGAAGGCCTCCAGAACACGGTCCAGCTGCTCGAACGTGTGGGTGGCCATGACGCTTGTTCGGATGAGAGCGCGGCCCGGGAGTGTAGCAGGTGTTATGATAGGGTTGGCAAAGACCCCTTCCTCCTGAAGCATGACGGCGAACTTGAAAGCCAACAGATCGTCCCCCACTATTACCGGTATGATGGGCGTGGCCGCGTCCCCTATATCGAACCCCAGGGACGTGAAGCCCTCCATCATCCTGTGGGTGTTTTTCCACAGCTGTTCCCTTCGCTCAGGTTCCTGGTCGATGATGTCCAACGCTGCGCTTACTGC
>QIFJ01000092.1 GCA_003229755.1 Pseudomonadota bacterium | reverse complement strand
TTCATCAGGAGCGTCCCGATATCGTCCTGCTGGACGTCAATATTCCCGGGATGAACGGTTTCGAGTTGTGCCGGCAGATAAAGGAGGACCCGGCCCTTTCGGACACAATTGTTGTGATGATCTCCGCCGTTTACTATTCAGATGAAGATGCCAAGAAGGGCATGGCCATGGGAGCCGATGCCTACTTCACAAAGCCATATGAAAACGAAGTCCTTCAGAGCAAGATAAAGGAGCTTTTGGAAAAACGCGGTGAGTAAGGACTTTCTTCAGATCTTCAGGGACAATGGAGCGCTCCTGGAAGGTCATTTCGGCCTGACTTCCGGCCGCCACAGCCCCATATATCTGCAGTGCGCCATGGTTCTCCAGTATCCCGAGATCGCCAGGGAGATCGGACGGGAGCTGGCCGCCATGGCAGGGGAGGATATCGATCTTGTGGTTTCCCCCGCCGTGGGCGGCATCGTTATCGGCCAGGAAACCGCGTCAAATCTTGGCGCCAGGGCGATCTTCTCAGAGCGCGTCGATGGTGAAATGACCTTCAGGCGGGGTTTTTACGTAAAACCGGGAGAGCGGGTCCTGACGGTGGAGGACGTGGTCACCACCGGGGGCTCCATAAGGGAAGCAGCTCTCCTTGCCGAAAAAATGGGAGGGGATCTGGTAGCAACTGCCTCCATTGTCCACCGCTACATGGACAAACCGACACCGCCAACGGACAGACCGCACCATTCCCTCCTCCAGATACACGCGCCGGCCTACGATCCGGCCGACTGCCCCCTCTGCAAAGAGGCAATTCCCATTCAAAAGCCTGGAAGCCGTACTTTAAGATAGGCAGTAAAACCCCTTGACAAATAACAGGATTTTTTTTTAAACTACAAGCGTAAGCGTAAATTTGCACTTGACACTTACTGCTGGGGGTTATTATGGCCTTGCTTGTTAAGCGAAAAGATGTCTGTCGAATGCTGGGGATTTCCCCCTCGAAGGTGAATTTCTACACCACACAGGGTCTGTTTCCCGTTGAGGGAAGGACCCAGGGAGGATACGGTCTCTACGATCCGGACACGATACGTGCCCGGTTCGGGCGGATAACGGAGCTTAAAGACGAAAGGTTGACCATTGCCGAGATCCGGGATCGTATCAGGGAAGAGGAGAAAGAACGGGGCCTCTACCTCGAACTGAAATTTGATGAATAAACCCGAGGTGTTTGCCGGAAGTGCCAGAGGCGTGGTCAGCGTTCTTCTGAGGGAGAGGTCTGACGACCTGACGGCGAAACTTCGCAAGATCCTTCCCAAGAGTCTTTTTGATCTTGATATCGTTCAGAGCGGGACCGATCTTGTGCATAGCCTTGCCGTGGGGGAGGTGGATGTCGTCCTTATAGACCTGTCCGTTCCCACCATCGACAACAGGCGCTCCTTTGACGCTGTCCTCAGCCTTGATGTTCCTCCTCCTGTCCTTGTTTACGGTGGCCGTGATTCTTTTTCCACCATGAACAAGTTCACAAAGCACGGCGCCCACGGTTTCTTCAGTATCGAGGATGAACCGGACATAATAATCCACGCCATCAGACAGGCTGCCAATCACTATGCGGTAACAAGGGAAAATGAATCTTTAAGGGGATCGCTGCTAAAGAGGGAGAAAACGGTGGAGGTTCTCGAGAGGCTCGGGGAGGCGATGTCCACTGTGTTTGATGTGAGGAAGATCCTCAAACTCACTCTGAAAGTGGTCCGCAGGGCCCTGGACTCAGAGATCTGCTGCCTGTATTTACTTGACTCGGATTCGGGAAAGCTCATCGACAGCAGGGATCTGGGTGGTAATGGGGATCAGCCGCAGCTGGAGCTATGGGGTTCTGAGGGTTCCGGGTTGACACGAAACTTTCTCGACAGGGCCGCCGGGATAGCCTTTACCGAATCCAGGCTCCTTCGTCTCGATAACAGGGAGGAGATCCTGGAGCTGGGAAAAGGCCTGAAAGACTCTCCTGGAGATGGTGTGCTTAGAAACATCATTGCGGTTCCCCTCCACGTCAGAAACTCTCCTTCGGGGGTAATAATCGCTGCGAACAAGCTTGATCAGGGAGAGTTCACTACCGAGGACCAGGAGATCATCCAGGCTGTTGCCAGGCAGACCGCCTTTGTCCTTGAGGGAATGCGTTCCCGGAAGCGGGAGCAGTCCTTCCAGGAACAGCTAACCGACCAGGTTTGTATTGCCACAAACAAACTCAAGGAGAGGAACCTGGAGCTTTCAGAACGCCTTCATGAAAGGGAGGAGGCCAACAGGAAGATCCAGGAGATGGCTGAGGAGATAAATGAGAAGAACGTTTCGCTCAAAGCCATGATCGATCAGTTCAGGGTGATCCACGAGATAAGCCAGGTTATCGGCTCCGAACTGGAGAATGAGAGTCTTTTAAAGAAGATAATTTCCGAGACGGCGGCACTTCTAAAGGGAAAAACAGTTTCGCTGATGCTCAAGGACTCGGAAGGCAGTCTTGTAATCAAGCACGCACTGGGTTTGAGCAGCGAGGTGATCAAGAAAACCAGGGTCAGGCCCGGTGAGGGGATCGCGGGCTGGGTAGCCGAGGAGGGCAAGCCCATCCTCGTGAGGGACGTGCGAAAAATAAAAAGGAGTCGGTCGGATAACACAAACTACATGAGCGATTCCCTGCTGTGCGCGCCCCTTACTATAAAGGGTGACGTTATGGGGATATTGAACGTTACTAACCGTGATGGGGGCGGATCCTTCGACGAAAGGGACTTGTTCCTGCTCACTATACTGGGTAACCACGCCGCGATAGCTATAGAGAATGCCCGCCTTTATGGAGCGATCAGGGAGAACTACTTCAATACTATAAAGGCGCTGGTTAATGCCGTTGAGGCCAAGGATGACTGGACGAGGGACCATTCGGAAAACGTCACCAACTACAGCCTGAAGATGGCCGATTACCTGGGGCTGTCCGAGAAGCAGAAAGATATCATCCGGTATGCCGGTGTGCTCCATGATATTGGAAAGATCGTTATAAGCAACTCTATCACCGACAAGCCCGGGAAGCTCAGCAACGATGAGTGGGAAAAGATGAGGGAGCATCCTCTGATAGGGCAGAGGATACTTGATCCCATAGATTTTATGGAACCCGTGAAAATATGCATTCAGACTCACCATGAGCGCTGTGATGGATCAGGGTACCCCTTCGGCCTGCTGGCGCATGAGATACCGCTGGAGACACGGATCATTTCCGTGGCTGACGCATATGATGCCATGACCCACTCCAGGCCGTACAGAGAGGCGCTTACTGTAAAGGATGCGGTTGGTGAACTGAGGAGATCATCGGGGTCGCAGTTCGATCCCAAGGTGGTTGACAGCCTGGTAGAAATAATAGAAGCCGAAAATCTGGCAGATATGACCGAACAGTAAAATCTGTAATATGCTCGGAATGGAGAGTGACTATGTCCTGGCAAGTCAGGTTCAGACGCAGGAGGAACTTCTTCACCAAGCAATGGCTCCAGATGCGCTATATGCTGCTCCTTGCGGGGGGAGCGGTCCTGGGAGGGTTTTTTTACGCCATAGTTCTCAAGAAACTGCTCCGGGCCCGTCTCGTGCAGCTTATGTACGAGAGCCATTCGCTTTTACCCAACACCTGGGAAGCTCTTTATCCCGTGGTGATGAAGGCCACACTGATACTCTTCGTAGCGTGTGTCACCATTCTTTTCGTCCTGATTCAGGTCTTTTCCTGGCGGGTCAACAGAGCCGGATGTGAGCTGGAGGATCTTCTGAAGGTCATGGCAAGGGGTGAAGAGGGGAAGCTCAAGGAGGGTGGTATCGCTCTTAAGGAGTTTGGAGTCTTGGCCGAAAAGGTCCAGTCTCTCGTGAACTTTTACCGGAACCGCTGGGAGGGTCTGACTGCCGAGGCCGGGGAAATATCTACCGTTGTCGATAAATTAGAGGAACCAGAAGGCCATGAGGAAAGAGTGGAACTGTACCTGGCTCTGGATAGCAGACTGGAGGATCTGAGGGAGAGGATCCGCCACTTTGGAGAGGAGGGTGCATGAGGTGGCTTGCGATTTTGGGCCTGCTTGTCATCATCCTGATGGCGGCATGGGTTGACATCTGGTCTCTGATGGAATTCGAGGATAATCCTCACGTCTTCCTCGCAGACAAGAACCAATGCTCAATATGCCACCTCCTTGACGGGGAGGACGGGATTAAAGGAGATGAGTTCGGGGAAATACTCATAGACGTCTGCTATCAGTGCCATCTGGCAGAAAAGCTCGGGAGGTCCCATCCTGTGGATGTGGACCTGAAAAGGAACAGACGGTTTCCCGATATGGAGGTGCCGGAGGAACTTATGGTCGGATGGGATGATGTCCTTGCGTGTGTAACGTGCCACACGGTCCATGGATCGTGGAAATCGACGAAAAAATCCTATCCGAGTCAGCAGGCCATTGATCCAGGCGGATCACCTGCGTACTACAGGACTTTCTTCCTCAGGATACCCGGTGACCCGCAGGAAGGGTGGGCCGGGCTGTGTGATGCCTGTCACGGCCTTTTATAGGGGAGGGCGCAATGGGTCGTTTTATTAAAGCCAATTTTATTTTTCGCAATATGATCGCCTTTTCATCAGCAACCCTGGTGGCCTGTTTTATTGCGTACTACGGTCTGTCATTTACCCTGACGAGGCAGCTTGGCGGATCCTTCAGAGGTGCGTATTTCCTGTTAAAGTCCATGAATGAAAACATCGGTCTTGTCGTCTGGTTCGCGGTGGTTCTCTACGGAATAATAATTTCCATTTTCATTCTGGCTATGGCCCTCTTTGCCACTCACAAGGTTGCGGGACCCATTTTCCGGCTCGAGAGCCTGGTGGATTCGGCAAGAAGGGGAATGATTCAGAAAGATATCAGCTTCAGGGCCAGGGACCAGATCGTACCCCTGGCAGGAGCGGTGAGCAGAGTTTTTTCGGTTATAGGTGAAAAAGAGGACGTCATATCCCGCCTTGTAGAGGATATTGAAAAGGCTCAGCAGCGTCTGGGAGAGTTGATACTGGTCCAGGACCCGGGTTGGCATGATCAGGCCCGGGCAGTGAAAGGGATCCTGGATCAGTTCGCTCTCCTCGGTCAGGCGGCTCAGGAGGAGTCCTAGTGGCAAGAAAAGAGCGCAAGAGGATCGGTGAGGTTCTCTTAGAAGCTGGTCTCATAACTGAAGAACAACGCAAGGAGGCGCTGGAGGAGGCCTCCCGGAGCGGAATGAGGGTCGGCTCCGTATTCGTTTCCCGCGGGTGGATAACGGAAGACGATCTCACCGAGGCGCTGTCATCCCAGCTGAATATCACGAGGGTATCCTTCAAGGAGGCCCCCCCGGACAGAGAGTTGGCCGATCTCCTGCCCGTGGGCCTGGTAAAGCGCTATCAGATAATCCCATACAGGATGGAGGGGGATGAACTGGTCGTGGTAATGACCGATCCCCTGAACGTTTTTGCCACAGACGCGCTCAGAAGGATCGTCACCCACCCCGTAAAGAAGGCCATTGCTCCTCCCAGTGAGGTCAGGAACTGGATCAGGGAACAGTACGGCCTTGACAGCCCTTTAACAGCTGCCCTGGAGGACGCAGGCGCCGAACCCATCGGGCTTGTTTCAACAGCTGCGGAGGAAAGTCCCGACAGGCTAATAAGGATGGCGGAAGAAACTCCTGTGGTGAGGCTTGTAAATGCCCTCCTTGCCCAGGCGGTTGCCCAGAGGGCAAGTGACATCCACATTGAGCCCCACGAGAATGACTTGAGGATCCGGATACGCATCGACGGAGTCCTGGAGGAAACTGCCCAGGTACCATCCCATTTGAAGTTGCCCCTTACATCGAGAATGAAGATAATCTCGGGAATGGACATCGCCGAAAAGCGGCTGCCCCAGGACGGGAGGTTCCGCTGGACCGAGGGCGGCAGCCAGATAGATATAAGGGCTTCAACGCTGCCCACGGTTTATGGTGAGAAGATCGTTCTCAGGCTCCTTGACAGGGCCGGGGACATCTTCGACCTGCCTCACCTTGGGTTTACAGACCAGGTGGTGAGCGGCTTCAGGGATCTGATCCATCGGCCCTTCGGCGTGATCCTGGTAACCGGACCCACAGGCAGCGGGAAGACCACTACTCTTTACGCCTCCCTCAGGCAGATAAACGAGGTAGGCCGCAACATAGTCACGGTGGAAGATCCCGTGGAATATGAGATCGACGGTCTCAGCCAGGTCCAGGTCGCACCCCTTATCGGTCTGGATTTTTCTACGGTGCTCAGAAATATCCTCCGCCAGGATCCGGATGTGATCATGGTGGGTGAGATAAGGGACTCGGAAACGGCAAATATGGCTGTCCACGCCGCGTTGACGGGGCACCTGGTGTTTTCCACGCTGCACACCAACGACGCCGTTGGGGCTATCCCACGGTTGCTCGACATGGGTATTGAACCCTACCTCATCAGGTCATCCCTGGCCGGTGTGATGGCCCAGAGGCTGGTACGTCGTATTTGCCAGGCCTGTAAAACGGAGGTGAGCGTGCCGGAGGAGCTTGATCCCGTTATAGAGAAGCTGGGGGTGAAGACTTTCTTCACCGGGGTCGGATGCGGTGAGTGCAGGGAGACGGGTTTTTCCGGCAGGGTGGGGATCGGTGAGCTGTTCCGGCTGGGGCCCTCGGTGAGGGATCTCATCAACGAGGACGCCTCTGCGGACACTATTCTGGAAGCGCTCCGCCGCGAAGGATATGAGACCATGAGGGAAGCGGGGATCAGAAAAGCAGCCGAAGGTATCACAAGCCTCGAGGAAGTTTTCAGGGTCACGCAGGATGTTGACCTGTAGGCCTGACTGGAGCCGTTGCTAATGCCGCAGTTCAGATACAGGGCAAGGGACCGCGAGGGTAAAGTAGTCCAGGGCACCATAGATTCGGCCTCAGAGGCTATTGTAGCCGGCAAGATACTGGAGATGGGCTACTATCCTGTGGAGATAAAGTCCGTCGAGAGGAGGACCGGGAGGGGGTTCTGGAGTCCGGGAAGGAGAATTCCCGTATCCGAGATAGTGGTCTTTTACCGGCAGCTTGCTACGATGCACGATGCGGGACTTCCCCTGATCTACAGCCTCGTGACGCTGGCTGACGGCACGACTAACAGGCATTTTAAGGATGTCATAAACGCGATCAGAGCCGAAGTCGAGGGGGGCGAGACGTTTTCCGGGGCTCTGGAGACCCATGCCGACGTTTTCGACGAGGTGGGAGTCAATATGATCAGGGTGGGAGAGGCCAGCGGAAACCTCAGCGAGGTTTTAGAAAGGCTGGCCGAATACGGCGAGAAGGCCGCGGAGCTCAGATCCAGAGTCAAGAATGCTCTTGCATACCCGCTGGTCCTTATGATCGTAGCCACGGGAGTCGTAATGTTCAGTCTCGTAGTGGTAATGCCACGTTTCGCGTCCATCTTCACCAGGCTCAAAGCCCCCCTGCCCCTGCCCACCAGGATGCTCATGGTACTCAGCGACATTGTGAAACACCAGGGGTGGACGATCCTGGCGGGTCTGGTGGTTTTTCTAGTGCTTTTCCGGCTGCTTATAAAAACAAAACGCGGGAGGTGGGCGTGGGACGGTTTTCTGTTCAGGATCCCCGTTTTCGGAGAGCTCAGGCGAAAGAATCTTACAGCCCGTTTCGCGCGGAACTTTGGGACACTGATAGAGAGCGGTGTTGATATTCTGTACTCCTTCGAGGTCTGCGAAAGAACCCTGGGCAGCGTCCGTCTGGCGAGTGCTCTCGCGACAACAAGGGAGGGTGTGAGGGAGGGCGAGAGCATCGCTCCCGTCCTTGAGGAACAGAAGGTATTTCCCCCGCTCCTTACCAGGATGATAAGTGTGGGGGAGGAAACAGGCAGGCTTGGACAGATGATCTATCGTGTGGCCGGTTATTATGAACTGGAGCTGGATGTTGCCGTCAAACGTCTGACGACACTTCTTGAGCCCATGCTGGTGGTGGTTATGGCTGGCGTGGTTGCCTTCATCGCGGCTGCGACACTCCTGCCCCTGTTTAATATGATCAAGTACATGAGGTAGTGACAATAGTTGTCACAAACGACAATTTATTCTGACAAAACTGTGAAAGGAGGTGTCATTAGAACCTAAGTGACCGTAATTGTTGAATTTAATTAGTATGGTTCTGGCTTTAATGTTGCATAACACACACCCGTGCAGAACTAAATAATGTTGATGACTTTGCAAGAAGTCATCAACGCGCCCATTGGGGGCGCCCAGATCAACGACTTGCGGCGCAGGTTGTTGATTTACGAGGAAAGTGAAAATGACACTTTTCGCATTCCTCGGAGTAAAAAGCCATGGATCGACTTTTTACGACCCTGTCAACGTTAAGAAGTAACTGAAAAGGTAATTCAAGAGGAGGAAAAGAGATGAAGATTAAGGATAACAAGGGTTTCACGCTCATAGAGCTGCTGCTGGTGATACTTATCATTATCGGCCTTGCGGCTATAGTAGTGCCCAACTACATGAAAGTATCCGATGATTCAGCCTCAGCGGTGGATGCGGCGAACCGTGAGGCCCTCAAAGCTGCGACCAGGCTTATGGTCCTCGATGTTGGGCTAAGCGGTCTTACGGCGACGACCAACACTTCCGCGGATCTGAACACATCGACTACAGCCACGAACTTTGCCGTGTCCGATGTTGCGATTCTCGGGTCGCCCAACCATGGACCGTATGTCGACCCGGTTAGTTTCCCGGTGGTGAAATCGACAGGCGGCTCAGTCTATGTAGTGCGTGTGAACACGACGACGGGCTCGATTTTGATAACGGCCCCGTAGGTTTGTGTTTTCCGGCCCCGCTAAAGCGGGGTCGGAAAATCCCGGGTTCTGCACATTGAAGGGGTTTACACTCATAGAGTTGCTCGCGACGATCGGGCTGGTGCTCGTCCTCGCACTCATCGTATATTCGACCTTTTACGCAACATCCCCCTCGATAGTCTTAAGGGCGGCTGTAGAACAGGTGGCAGGTGACGTGCGCTTGGCGCAGGACCTTGCCATCAGCGAGAGAGCAAGATACCGCATCACCTTTTCAGCAGGATCCTCCAGCTACATATTGGGAAAAAGAGATCCCTCTACGGGAACCTGGGGTGCCGCAACGGGCACTCAAACTCCCTCACCGCTGCCGGATGACGTTCTCGTCCAGTCCGTGGCCGATCTTACCGACGGTATCCTGATATTCAATTCCCTTGGTGCTCCTTATGAAGGGACGGGGGCGGGAGTGCCGCTGTCGGGCAGCGGCGTGGGGGGGCTGGACCATATAGTTCTCAGGAACTCCAAGAGCGGTAGAACGGGGGATGTCACTGTGTCACCCGGAACAGGCCGCGTGGACAGGAATTGATAGCAGGAAGCAGGAAAGATAACGGTGTTACCGCCCCGGAATTGCTGGCGGCGGTTGCGGTACTCATGGGAATATTCGGGATCATGCTGTCAATTTACGGAACACAGGTGGGGCGGGCCAATGAGGGTATCCTGACAGCCCAGCTCAGGGCTTTGAGGGCTCAAGTACGTGTTTTCAGGGTTCTGAAGGGGAGGTGGCCCTATGACACAAAGGAACTGGTGGGAAGCAGCATAAGCCTGTTTCCCTTAGGGGCCCTGGACCTGGACGAGGCTCCCGTATCGAAGGTTCTCAAGGAAGGGCCCGTAATAGCCTATGCAATGGACGATATGGGGTATCCGGTGGACCCATGGGGCAACCGGTATGCATATGATCCCGTGAACGGGAAGATCGGATCCGCCCTGGAAAAGTACGCTGGCTGGTAGGAAGGGAAATATGATCGGGGAGCGGGAAAAAAGCAGTGTGAAGAGTGCATCTCGAGGATTCACACTCCTGGAGGTCCTCCTTTCCCTGGCCATTTTTGCCGTGGCGCTGCCACTTCTCAGCAGCCTGTTTTCAGGAGGTATGAAGCAGCCGGTAATCGCAAGGGAACAGGCCCAGGCCGTGTTCCTGGCACAGGAGCTCATGGAAGAAATACTTACGCGAAAATGGGATGAAAATGCCACACCGCCGGGACCTACTAACAATCCTGGCGTTATCGGGATCGACACAGGAGAGACGGTTTCGGTGAGATCGGGTCTGGACGATATAGATGATTACGACGGATTGATGGACAACCCCATGCACAGTGCCGATGGAGCTACCCTTACGACGTTTCAGACCTTCTGGTCGCAGGTGCAGGTCAATTACGTCGGTTCGGATGCCTCGGCCCCCGATCTGGAGACGTTCCTCGCGAAAAACGCGGGATCCGAGTTCAAGAGGGTTGATGTAACAGTCAACTGGGCTGGAGGCCGTCTGACGCTAACCACGGTGAGGGGTAATTTCTGATGCCGGTTATCATGACAGGCAGGCGTTTCGGCTCCCAGAGGGGTCTCACGCTCGTGGAGCTGCTCTTAGCGGTAGTTATCATGGCGGGTGTTGCCGGAGTCTTCTACATCATACTCTCATCCGGCCTTGATCTCTGGGAGTCGGGAACGGCCCATTCCGCGGCCGACCAGGAGGTAAGGCTTGCCATGGAGAGGATCTCCAGGGAGCTGAGGGCATCAAGGAACAGCGCCGGGCAGATCACCATCGGCGGCGGCAACACGACCATCGACTTTCCGTTGGACAACGATAACGACGGGGCGTACGAAGTGACCGTAAGTTATTACCTGACTGGATCGGAGCTTCGCCGGCAGGAGAACGGAAATCCAGCGGCAGGGGACCTGATGGCTTCCGATGTCAGCTCGATCTCTTTCAATACCCTCCAGGGTTTCGATCTCATTGGTATTTCCATGGCTGTATCAAGGCCCCGTGAGGGTAAGAAAGGCGTGGGATCCGTCACAATGCGGACGGCGGTCGCGCCGAGGAACAACTGAAAAATGATGGAGTTCATGATGGAAAAAGAGAGAGGTTCGGCCCTGGTTCTTGTCATGGGCCTGGTGTTCTTTCTGCTGGTCGTGGGCTCCATCTTCATACGACTGATGGGGACTGAGACCATGATCTCCGAGAACCTCAAGACGAGGGTGAAGGCGCTTTATTTTGCTGAATCAGGTGTCCACGCAGGTATCGTCTATCTGCAGGAGAATCCGTCTTGGCCCACCTACCTGCCCAAGGCCAGAGTGGACATCCCCCTGACCGGAGGGACCGCGTCTTACCGTATTGATACGACCTCGGCTCCTAACAATGCCCTTGTCGTTGGAACAGGGGAAATGATGCTTGCCGTGCGTGAACTGGAAGTGACGGTGATGAGGTGATGAGATGAGACGAGTTGTTCTTTCCATCGTAATTTTACTGGCTGCTTCTGCCCCCCTTCGTGCGGGTGTGATCGGGACCTATACCTTTACGCTTCCTTCTGGTAGCGGAGTTGTCATGGGAGACGGCAACGGGACGCTGAGCTATACCCTGACCAACACTACATCCTCAGGAAGTGAGACTATTGATGAGATCCAGATAAAATTTGATCCACAGATCTACTTTGTAAGCCTGGCCACCCAGGCGCCCGCCGGTTGGGAAGTTAGGTATATCAGGAACGGACCGGGAAGAGCTGTGATCAGGTACAAGGCGATAACCGGGGGCATCGCTCCCGGACAGAGCCTCAACTTCGATATAGTGCTGGCCGGTACAGACTACGGGCTGATCCCGGCGGACACCAACGATCTGACGGATGCTCTTGTAGAAGCGAAGATTGAGAGCAGGGAGGGGCAGAGGGGAACCTATTCCGGTACGCCCTCGACCTGGACGCGCTACAGTCTTGCGACGGTGCTTTCAGCTACGCCCACCTCCGTCGGTGTAGGGGATAATTTTACTCTACTTATGGCTGTGAGTAACAGATCTACTGTTACCCAGACTTCAGTTCAGCCAAGGACTCTTACCCTGACTGGCACCGGAAATGCGACTCAAGTCTCCGGTCCTGTTCCGGCGAGCGCTACCCTTGATCCGGGCATCGAGCAGATCTTCACTTACAACTACCAGGCTACTTCCTCGGGCACAGTGCGTTTTTCCGGATCGGCCTGGAACGGGACCGTAAATGTTACTTCTCCAACGGAATGGTCCAACGATGTTATAATTAGGAACTTTACAGCCGAGATAGGATTGTCTTCACTCCAGGTTACGGACGGCCAGCAGGTTACCGTGACGCTGACAGCCACAAACAACGGTATTGGGGACCTGACGGGCATCGAGCCGCATATAACTTCGTCGGGTACCGCGACACTTGCCCTGGTTTCGGGCCCCACTCCGGCAGGCATGGGGTTCCTCGGTCCGGGCGGCGTGGCGTCCTTTAACTGGGTCTACACCGTGACGGGAAATGTGGGGGATACCTTTCAGTTCACTGGGTGGGCCACGTCCAATACCGTTACCACCAATACAGCAGACAGCATCGTTGGTGTTATATCGGCCTATTTCGCTGTTGTTGTGCCGGACACCGTGGTGTCCGGAGCCACCGGAGTGTCCCTGACATTCACCATCTTCAACAACGGCGGCTCAACAATAAGGAGGGTGAGGATTCAGACACCTTCAGGATGGAGCTACCAAAGCGCTTCCGCGCCGACGGGGTGGCGGATAAACACAAGTGGAAGCCCGATTCTCGTGCTATTCAGGACAAGACGAAGACTGTACGATATACCCGCGGGCGGTTCTGAGTCGTTCACGATAACCTTTTCCTCCGTTTCCACTGTAACAAGCCTCACCGCCTACGATTTCTCTATTGAGCTGATACCACGAAACGGCCCGGAAGGGCTGGTGGGTGTTGTAGTAAATGTGACTCCTTACGAGATAGCGCTCTCCTCTGCCGTTCCACCGTCTTTTCCCACACCTCCGATCGCTGACGGGTTTCAGTACTACGATATCACGGCAACGCTGACCAATGGCGGCAATCCGGTCCAGGGGGCGGCGATGCAATTCACATCTGACCTTGGCGCGTTGGGAAGCGGTTCGGCGGTGAGCGATACACTGGGAAGGGCCGTTAACACACTGACCGGTCCTCTCAGTGTGACCCCGGTTAGCGCAACGGTTACTGCTACCTACCTTGGTGCGGAAAATAGTATAATTCTGCCCTTCCAGTCCTATACAGGTATGTCCCTTGACTACGTTCCGGGGACCCTGGGGCCGACGGTGGCCTCTCCCGGGGATACAGGTGTGGTATTTGCCGTTAAAGTAATAAACACGGGCACATCCACGGTTACTCTCGATGGTACGTCGACCTTCAGTTTTACCGATTCAACAGCCGGTGGGTCCAGCGCCTACACGACTACACTGGGTAGTTCGAACCCGGTTAACATCGCACCGGGGGTCCAGGCGACCCTTTCGTTCCTCGCAGCGGATGTGGACGCGGGTTTCCTCGCAGGAGATTTCTACCCGAGTATGGTTCTCACCGATGGGTTCACTCCGGGCGCGAGACCCGTATCGGATCCAGTAACAGTGAGCGGCGGGAGCGGGCCGGTTATTATAATCCGCTGGAAAGAATCCATAGAGTGATGGGGAGGGAGATCATATGACTGGTGTATATCTTGAAAGATTCAGATTGAGGGAAGAGCCTTTCAGGCTCACGCCGGATCCAAAATATCTTTACCGTGGAGAGCAGTATGAACGTGCTCTCGCAGAACTCCGGTATGGTATCGATCAGAGGAAGGGTTTCATGGTTCTCACGGGCGAGGTGGGCACGGGAAAGACCACAATTTGCCGTGCGCTTCTCGATTCCCTGGGTCCTGATACAAAGACTGCCCTTGTCCTTAATCCCACCCTGTCTACCGAAGAACTCCTCCGGTCGATCATCCAGGATTTCGGTCTTACGGTGCTTCCCGAATCGGCCAGCAAGAAGGATCTCGTTGACTACCTGAACGGGTTCCTTTTGAGGGTGGCCCTGGATGAAGAAACGGCCCTCCTCATTGTAGATGAAGCACAGAACCTCTCTCCTGAGCTGCTAGAGGAACTTCGCATGCTTTCCAACCTGGAAACGGAGAGGGAAAAGCTCCTTCAGATCCTCCTCATCGGACAGCCTGAACTGGCGGACAAGCTTGCCTCGAGGAAGCTCAGGCAGCTCAAGCAGCGGGTTTCGGTATGGACACATCTCGTGCCCATGAAGCTCCCGGATACATCAGCCTACATCCTCAGAAGACTGACTGTCGCTTCACGGGGATCGCTCATGGTGAGCTTTACCAATGGAGCCTTCAGGAAGCTTCAGGCGTTAAGCGGCGGTTTTCCTCGAACTATCAACCTCATATGTGACCGCACCCTGATAGCCGCTTTTGCCAAAGATGAGGATCGGGTGAGCATGACTACGGTGAGGAACGCGTCCAGAGAGGTTCTCTTCGGCTCGGGACGCAAGCGAAGTCCCGGTTGGGATTTTTCATGGTCATCCGCCCTGCTTCCGGTAGTACTGATAACGGCTTTTCTGCCGCTGATAATAAGCAGCCCTGGAGGGGGCAAGCCAGTTGTGGAGCCGGTTGTCCCGACCCGGGAAGAGGTGGATGTCCACTTGTCAGGAAAGGCCGCGGCAGCGGAGGAGGGAAACGTTCCCGAGATCCTGTCCAGGTACTTTGCTATGACCGGTTTTGAGTACCTCGGGAAGGAAGCTCTCCTTTGGAGAATACGGAGCGTCAAGGTAAGTGACCTTGAACTGGCCCTCAGGGTCCTTGATATAGACCGACAGTACGGACTGAAAACCGCGGTTATACCTATTTCGGAAAGTCTCTGGAGAAAAGCCGGGACTGTCGGTATCGTAAAAAGGGCCGGCCAGGACAGGTTATCATTGATACTTCCCGCCGAGAGTTCCGAAGGTTTCTGGAGACTTGTCTCGACCGGCGGTGAGGAAAACACTTTACACATCGATGAGCTGGCAGAAAGCATTCAGGGCAAGAGCGCCCTGGTCCTGTACCGGTCTCTGGCAGGGTTTGACCGCTCCCTTGCCAGGGGTGATGCGGGAGCTTCGGTCTATGCTCTTCAGGACTACCTGTCCGGTGCAGGTATCTTGGGCAGCCGTTCTGTGGATGGGATATTCGGAAGCAAAACAGAAAGGGCCCTTGTCAGGCTCCAGGAAATGCTGGGGATCGAGCCCACGGGGATACTGGACAACCGCACGGGATATTTCATGGCGAATATCAACCGTGGGGAGTGGGGATAGAATATGAGCATTATCCACGATGCGCTCAAAAAAGCTCAGTCGGCTGGGAAAGATACCGGTCCTGAGGATCAGAAATTCGGCAAGGGACCTCCCCTGAAGAAGAGATACCCCCGATCCGTACTCATGGTCGTTGTTATTATTGTGGGGGTCCTGGCCCTGGGTACGATAGTATGGCGGATAGGGACCGTGATACGGGCCAGGTCCATCATGGCGAAGGCGGTTGTTTCTATACCGGTGCAGTCAGAAAAAGTCAGCATCGGTAATAACGCTGTTCCTTTAAAGTCCACGGATGGGAGCGGCTCCGGGAAACTCATTGAGGTGTTAAGGAACACCGAGCGTCTCCTGCGCATAGGCGACCTGAATGCCGCGGAGAAAGGTTTCAGGAAGGTTCTCGAATCAGGGGCGGGTGATCGTTCTGAGCTGTTATCCAATCTGGGCCTGACCCTGAAGAGAATGGGTAAGTATAAAGAGGCCATGGAGATGTTCAATGAGGCCCTGAAGATCAGACCAGATTTTGCTGAGGCTCTCAACAACAGGGCTGTTTTATTCAGAAAGATGAAGCAGTACGCCGAAGCTGAAACTGATCTGAAGAGAGCCCTGGAGCTGAGGCAGGGATATTCGGAGGCCCAGTTCAACCTGGCGGCCGTATACGAGGCTTCCGGAAAGAAACTCAAGGCGCTGGATGCCTACAGGAGCTATCTTTCGAATCCGGATCGTGATCCGGGCCTCGTTGATCCCCGCGTCAGGCAGCGGATCTCCTTTGTGGAGGCTGAACTGACTGCTGCGGGATGGAAGAACAAGATGAATTAAGAAAAAGGCCATGGATGGACTTTTTACGACCCTGTCAAGATTGATTATTTCTTGAAAGGATACGATGGATGTTGCCACGAACCGGAAAGACAATTGGAATAGATATCGGACAAAGAGATATCAAGCTGGTTCAGATCAGGGGAGGGTCAAGGAATCCCGTCGTTGAGGCATGGGCCCTCCTTGAGAAAGAAAAAGGCAACTACGACGCGGGCAGATGGCGGCCGGACCTGGCTGAGGACCTGAGGCTGGCTTTTCAGTTAAACGGCATCAGGGGCGGGAAGGCTGCCGTGTCCCTGCCCGACAGCATGGTGAATATCTACTACAGGAAGCTGCCTCCCATGCCTGAAGAGGAGCTGAAAAATGCCGTTGTATGGGAGATACGAAAGGATCTTACCTTCCCCGTTGATGATGTTGTCATAGATCATATCAACCTCGGTGAAGTATCAGAGGGTTCGGATATCATGAACGCCTACCTCGTAGCGGTGACCAGGAAAAGACCCCTGGAAGATCTCTGCCGGTATCTCACAGACGTCGGGATGAAGATCAACTGTCTTGAGTTCTCGACAATGGCACAGGTTACATGCTTGAAGGTTATGGGAGAGATGTCCGGTACGGTCGCCCTGGTGGATATAGGAGCCACCCAGACGAACCTGGTTGTCCTGAAGGATGGAAAGATCAGGTTCTTCAGGGTTATCCCGTCAGGAGGGGATGTGATCACGGAAACCATTTCTCACTCCACCGGCCTGTCCTGGTGGGAAGCTGAAAAGGTCAAATCGGTGGGGATCGGTCCCGAAAAGGGCGGGGACGAACAGGTTGTCCGGGCCCTTCACCAGAGCATCGAATCCATAGTGGACGAAGTGTATCAGACGTTCCATTTCTATACTGCGGAACGCAGGGAGGGCGGTGTGGACCGCCTGGTGATCTCGGGTGGCGGCGGGATGATGAAAGGGATAGATAAATTCTTTCAGGATATTCTCGGTATGCCCACCCAGGTGATGGATCCCTTCTCCGGGATCCAGGTATCTGGAAAACTCCGGGACGGTGAGCTGTTGGTTAGCTGGGGCTGCAGGATAGCCACCGCTCTTGGCCTGGCGTTGGAAGAGTGAGGATCGGATGAAATACAGGTTCAACCTGCTGCCTGATAGCTTCAAACCGAGAGATATGATGGAAATGGGGCGGTGGTTCGTCTTTCTGGTCCTATTCCTTTTCACGGTGGGTCTGGTCATGATCGGGATCATGTACGAGAAGCGGTTTATTGATATACAGCGGAGCATCACCAGGCTCAACTACCAGAAGAACCAGCTCCTTTTCAATGAAGGCGAGGCTCAAAAGGTTCTCGTGAGGATCGAGGCGATACAGGCTAAGGATTCCAGGGATCGGCAGATTCTGAAGATACTGGATTCCCTTGTCAATGAACGTATCATGTGGTCCAGGACCATGGCCCAGATCACTTACATCGTCCCTGACGGTGCGTGGCTCAACAGTATCAGCAGCAGCGGCAGCGGGGTGGAGAGGACTATTAAATTCAGGGGTACCGCCCTGTCCAATAAATGGATAGCGAGGTTCATCTTCTACCTGGAAAACCACAGCGACTTTTCCGGAGTGCGCCTTGAATACAGCAGGTTGCTTAAGGTCGGCGGCAGAGAGGTTTACAGCTTCGAGGTAATTGCCAACCTTCGTCCGCCATCGGGGAGGACCTGAGAATGGATCGTCTCAAGCAGTTTTTTCGAAAGCTCTTAACCGGAAGAAAACTGGTGGTCAATATGGTTTTCTTCCTGAGTCTGATAATAGGTTTCGCCGTATTTCAGAATATCTACATTTTCCCGAAGCAGAAGAAAATCGAGGCAGCCACGGAAGACCTGATGCAGCTGACCCGGGAAATGAGCGCTCTTCAGATCAGGGTTGATGACAAGAAGCTGCGGGCTCGGCAGGAAGCTGTGGTTCTGGAAAAGTACCGGAGCCTGGAAGAGAGGCTCGAGCGGGCAAAGGAGATGCTCCCTACCAGGGACGATGTCTCGGGGATGCTGGAGGGCCTGACCGAGCCGGGCAGAAGGACCAACGTAACGGTTTTGAGCCTGCTGCCCTATCCTCCGGAGGACAGGCCAAAGCTTACGAGATTCTCCTTCAAACTTCAGCTCGAGGGGCGATACAGGAACATCGGCAGGTATCTCGCTATCCTTGAGACATTAGACAGGCTTATCGTAGTGGACAACGTACAGCTTTCAGGCTCGGAAGGGGACAGCAGGAATGTCCAGGCCCAGGTGCTGGCGTCGACATATCTTTTCAAGGAGGAAAGATGAGGACGATATTCCTGCTGGCTTCGATCTGCTGCCTCATACTTATTGCTGTGCCCGGGCAGGTTCGGGCAGGAGCAGTATCCGATTTCGATCTCGAATGGTTCAGGGACAGGCCAATGGAGGTTCAGTGGGGTCCTGATCCGTTTCTTCCCAAGATCCGCCTGGACAAGAGCTCCGGTAATTCGTCCGGGCGCAAGTACATACTCACGGCGGTTATACTAGGCGGCGAAAAACCCGCTGCCGTCATAGATGGTGAAATAGTTCACGCCGGGGGAAAAATAGGCTCTCACAGGGTTGTCAAGATACTCAAAGACTCAGTGGTCCTGAAGGGACCGTCGGGCCTTGTGGAAGTTCTCCTAAAACCCCTGTTTTCCCTAGGGAATAATCTTCCCTGATGGGAGGGAGTAGCCATGACAGGAAATAAGTGGAAATTAAATCCGGTTGGTTTCGCGGTTCTGGTTCTGGTGTGGATCATATTAACAGCACTGCCGGCTGGGGCAGAAAAGACCTACGATCTTGAATTCAGGGATGCTGACGTTAAGGATGTCCTCCGTCTTCTGGGGGATCAGGAGAGGATAAATATCCTGATCTCGGATGGCGTTTCGGGGAACGTCACGGCCAGCTTCAGGGGGGTCACCTTCAAAGAGATCCTGGGTTCGGTTCTCAGGATGAACGACCTTAAGGCTGTTCGGGACGGGAGTATCCTGAGGGTGGAGAGCAGAGCAGCCATGGTGGCGCGGGGCGAAACTCTCTCCAGCAGGTTGTACCACCTCAATTTCGCCGGGGCCGTAGAACTTGCCAAAACTGTTGAAAGGGCGCTGACGAGCGATGGATCGGTGAACGTGGACGTAAGGACGAATAGCCTTCTTGTGAGAGATACAGAAGATTCTCTGCTGCAGCTCGCGGGCTTGATAGAAGAGCTGGACAGGCCCACACCCCAGGTAATGATTGAGGCCAGGATCGTAGAGGCGACCACCAACTTTGCAAGAGAGCTTGGTATCCGGTGGGGATTTGACTATTCCCGAACGGGCACCGCCAACCAGATCGATGTCTTCGGTACGGATACCGGGAACAGCCTTGTGAACCTTCCGTCTACTACCGTTTACGGCGGGATCGGGATCTCCTATGCAACACTGTCCGGATCACTTGACCTCGATCTTGAGCTGACAGCCATGGAGGATAAGGGCTGGGGCAAGATCATCTCCAGCCCGAAGATAGCAACTTTGGAGAACAACGATGCCATCATAAAAAGTGGGGTCCGGATACCCGTTCAGCGGGTAACTGTCCAGGAGGGGCTCGGGACAACGGAGACAGAATTTATAGAGGCGGTGCTGAGCCTGAAGGTCAGACCCCAGGTTACCTCACAGGGACGGATCATACTGGACATCGTGGCTGACCGGAGCGTACCTGACTGGGGAAGAGTAGTTGACGGTTTCCCCACTATCCTCACAAGAGAGGCACAGACAAAGGTAATGGTAAAGGACGGGGAAACGGTAGTGATAGGCGGGCTCCTGCAGGAGACCGAAGGTGAGGACACCAGCCGTGTGCCCATTATCTCTGACATACCCATTATCGGTGGGATTTTCAAGAGTAAGAGTAAGACTCTGGATACTGAGGAACTTCTTATCTTCATCACGCCTAAACTCATCACTCTCTAGCCTGCCGATAACGGGCGACCTGCTTCGTTCTCAGTCGCATCCGGTCCTCGACGTATGTCCCATATACGCCTCCGGCCGCATGCTCCTTGTGGCCTCGCATCTCACCCATTCTTGTTTGGCCAGAGAGTGTTTTTAAAAAATCAAACAACATACTCACAAATTTCAGCTGACTGTTGTTAGTTTGGGCCCGTTCGTTTATAACCTTGAACATTGAACACGACAAAGGACCTATAAAATGAACAAACCAAAGCAGGTTGATTCCAAAGAAGTGGGTCTTGCCGTCGGCCTTATCTTCGGCAAATATTTTCTGAAGACAGAACACATGCACTATGGCTACTGGCCGGCGGACCTGGCCCTGGATATTTCTAATGTTGCGCAGGCCCAGGAAAAGTACACAGAATTTCTGATCTCACACATCCCTGAATTAACAGAAACGGTTCTTGATGTTGGCTGCGGAACAGGGGCCACAGCGAAAAAACTCAAGGATACGGGATATTCAGTTGAGTGTGTCTCTCCCAGCGACTTCCTGACGAGATACGCACATGATCTACTGGGTGATGAATGCACCATCTACCAGTGCACTTTCGAAAACCTGAATACGGACAAGAAGTACGATTTGCTTCTTTTCTCCGAGAGTTTCCAGTATGTCGGACTTGATGAAGTCCTAATAAATTCCAGCAAATATCTGAATGAGAACGGCCATCTCATGATCTGCGACTTTTTCAGGAGGGGGGGGGAGATCAAGAGCTTTATGGGCGGAGGGCACAATATAGACGAGTTTTACGACAGGGTGAGCAGCTCCGGCTTCAGGATCGTTGAGGATATCGATATTACCGACCAGACCGCGCCCAATATGGACCTTGTGGATGACCTGCTTGGCAATTTTGCCA